>VXMO01000062.1:1760-44277 GCA_009841045.1 Dehalococcoidia bacterium | reverse complement strand
AGGGCCGCAGGGCCGCAGGGCCGCAGGGCCGCAGGGCCGCAGGGCTAATGTTGACTCTCTTAATCGGACAGTCTTCATTAGCGACAATCTGCCGTTCCTACGTTCATTGGACACGGGGAGCATTGACCTCGTGGTAATTGACCCGCCGTTTGGCAAGAACCAGACGTTTGAAGGGCAACTCAAACCTCCCCTGGAAGAGTGGGAATTAGAGCATGAGTATGACCTGCTCGCCAAGTGGGGTATTCAGAACGAGGATGATGCCTACGATGCCGGTTTGGAGTTCCCTGACCAAACTGGAACGACCGCGAAATTCCGAGACATTTGGAGTTTCAGGGCGCAGGTGACCGAGGATGAGTGGAACTGGATTGGCAGTGCCTGCGAACCGGCTCTCCACCTGATTGAAGCAACGCGACGCACGCACTCGGACAGCATCGCTGCGTATATCGCATTTATGACACTGCGGATGATTGAGATAAAGCGAATACTCAAGCCTACAGGTAGTGTCTACGTGCATTGCGACCATGAGGCTAATGCGTACCTGCGCCAAATGATGGATGCGGTGTTCGGGCAACGCAACTTTCGCAATGAAATCACTTGGGAACGAACTCGGGGGAGATCCGACGGAAACCATTGGGGAAACGTAACCGATACCATCCTGTTTTACGTGAGAACTCCGACGTATATTTGGCAGAACACGTACGAGAATCGCCGGAGCGAAGTTAAGGATTCCACTCTAGGGGATTTGACGGCGCCTGAGACACGGAACGGGAAATCAGGCCAGACTTGGCAGGGGTACAACCCCACAGTATTTGGGAGACATTGGGCCGTTCCGCGTAACAACCGCCTTGCTGAATGGATTGGGGCTAACCACATTCCTGATTACCTTGCCATGAAAGACCCACATGACAGGTTGGATGCCCTGAATGAAGCAGGGCTGATTGTATGGTCGGATGACGGACGGCCTTCTATCTTTCGCCCCGCAGAGACTAGTGCGGGTGCCAAGATCAACAACCTGTGGACTGATATTGGACGTACTCCACAAGGTGAGCGCACGGGCTACAAGACGCAGAAGCCGCAGGCGTTGGCGCGTCGCATAATCGAGGCGAGTAGTAATCCCGGCGACGTGGTGTTGGACTGTTTCGCGGGCTGTGCCTATGTCCCCGTGGCTGCGGAAACAGCCGAGAGTGGGCCGCGCCGTTGGATTGCCTGCGATATGTCTCCGAGGGCATGGACTGTCATCCGGCGTCAATTCCACAACCAACCTGACCTACGGATAGTCACAGAGGGTGAGATAGGTGGCGCAAGCGAAATTATCGACAGCCCTGCTGGCCCGGAACACTATAGGGAGGGAGAGAGTATCAACGTCAGGCTTGGTGATGAGCGCATCATCAAGGTGCGTGGGCCGAACGAACTACCTGAACGTTCGCCGGGAGATGAACAGCCGCAACCGGTTAAGGCGTCCGAACTCCCCCCGCCGGAGTTCCGTCAACGTGTCTTAGAGAAGAAGGAAGTAATCTGGGAAGCGTTCGTCGACAAATGGGGCACGCGATGCTGGTACTGCGGGACTGAGAAAGCGCGAGACAGGCGCGAACTCCAACTCGATCATATCGAACCGAACAAGCGCGACGGGTCTAACGATGATTGCTGGAATCGCGCCCTCGCCTGCGCTCCGTGTAACAGTGACAAGGACAACAAACTAACGGTCGAGCAGACCATCAACAAGGCGCGTGAATCAGGGCGCATACAGACCGACGCGCTACGCGACAGGCAGGCGACATTCTTTGAGGAGATGCACGCTTGGGCGAAACAGCGGTGGACTCGCGTCAAACAAGAAATGGGGGTGAAGTGATGAACAAGAAAGAGGCGGGGCAGCGCCGCCCCTGACGGGTACTACTAGGAGATGTGCCGAGCAACCCACCATGCGTGATCTTGACGCCTTTCAGGGCTTTCCGACGCCGACACAGGCCACTCCGGTCCCGGAGGCGTTTTTTGCGGAGATCCTCCCGCGCCTGACGAGCGTTGAGGAGGTCAAGCTATTTCTCGTCGTCCTGCGTCGCATCCGTAACCGCAAGGGCGCGATTCGCTACGTCACCGCTCACGAATTGGCCGATGCGCCTGAACTCGGTGAACTGACGGACGCTACCGCCGCTGAGGATACTCAGCATGGCCGGGATTCGGATGAGACCGTGCCGCGCATCATGTCCGACTTTGTGCGTGTCGGCGTGTTTCTCGGGGTTGAACTCGCAGATGGCGACACGGCCTACTTTGTGAACGATTCTGAGGGGCGACGGGCCGCTGAGCGGGTCAAAGCGGGTGATGCTGAGCTATCGCCGAGGCGACTGAGCGCTCATAGGGAAGAACCGCCATCCCAGCCCGGGGAGATTTTCCGGCTCTATGAAGACACCATTGGCCCGATTCCCGGGGCGGGCATAGCGCAGGAGCTTTCAGAGACGGAACAGGAATACCACGCCGCCTGGATCCGTGAGGCATTTCAGGAGGCGGCGGCACAGAACGCGCGGCGCTGGGCGTACGTGCGCTCGATTCTACGCAACTGGAGAGACAGGGGTAGGGGTGATGGAACGACTCAGCGACGTCCTGCGAAGGACCGCTATCGGGGCGGAGAATACGGCCAGGTCGTCCGCTGGCGCTGACGTCCCGAAAAGCGACACGGCTCCGGATGCTGAACTCTGCCCCGTCTGCGACGGGTTGGGGTGGGTCAGCCGTGAACTGCCTCTCGACGACCCGGATTTTGGCAAACTCATCCCCTGCGTGTGCCGCGCGGAGGAACTCAAGAGCGAGCGCTTCCGACGCCTACAGCGCTATGGCCAGCTTGAACCGTTTGCACATGTCACATTCGACTCCCTTGAGTCTGAATTGGCGCGGTATGCTGTCAATGAAAAGAACGGTCCGTATGTTGATGCGCTGGCCGGTGCCAGAAAATATGCCGCGGAGCCGGACGGCTGGCTCGTCCTTCACGGACCGGCCGGCAGCGGCAAGACCCGTCTGGCCGCCGCCGTCGCAAACGAGGTTATCCGCCGTGGGCTGCCTGCCCTGCTCGTATCCGTTCCGGATTTCCTTGACTATCTCAGGGCCGCATACGCCCCAAACGCTGAGACGCCTTTCGACTCTCTCTTTGAGCAGGTGAAAGAGGCGCCGCTGCTCATCCTGGACGACCTCGGTGTTCAGTCCGCAACACCGTGGGCGCAGGAGAAACTCTTCCAGGTGTTGAACCAGCGATTCATTGAGCGCCGCCCAACGGTTATCACCCTCAGTAGGCCACTGCTTGAGATGGAACCGCATTTCCTCAGCAGGCTCACCTCTCCGGAGGTGGCGACGTTGCTCGCGACCGGCGCGGCCAGCAGCCGACTGCGTGCGACGGACGCGCTGGATCTCCCGCGATTCCACGAGATGACCTTCGCGAACTTCGATCCACGAACCTATGACGCCCTGGACCGTCGCCAGCATCAGAGTATTGAGGGGGCCCTAAACACGTCGCGGAGCTTTGCGGAGCAGCCCGATGGCTGGCTCGTTTTCACCGGGGATAACGGCGTCGGCAAAACACATCTGGCCGCCGCGATTGCCAATCACTGCCGCGCCAAAGGCATCGAAACCCTTTTCGTCGTGGTGCCGGACCTGCTCGACGACTTGCGATACACCTTTGGTCCGCAGAGCGATGTTTCCTATGATGAGCTGTTTGAGGGCGTGCGGACTGTCCCTCTGCTGGTTCTGGACGATCTGGGCGCGCACGCCACCACGTCATGGGCGCAGGAGAAGCTGTATCAGATCATCAACTACCGCTACAACGCGCAGCTCGCAACCGTCGTGACCATGAACATCTCTCTCGATGAACTGGCGCAGGATGAGCCCCGTGTCGCGTCGCGTCTGGCTGACCCGCGTTTCAGCATCGCCTTCAACATCGATGTGCCCAACTACTTGCTACGCCGCAATGCCACCCCGCAACTGTCTGAGTCGCGGTCCCGGCGCGGTCGCGGGTAGACTTGTCGAATGACGGGTCCCGCGCGAACGTACTGTGTCTTCTGTGAAATCATCGCTGGCCGCGAACCTGCCGAGATCTGGTACGAGGACGACACCCTGATCGTCTTTCGCAACCACCTGCGCTGGCTGCCGATTCAGCTGCTGATCGTCCCCAAAGAACACAAGACGCAGGAAGAGTTCTGGAGAGACGACATGGAGCGCGCGTCAGCGCTCGCCGTCGAGCTCGGCAAGCAGCACGCGCCGGGCGGTTTCCGTATCCTTTCCAATTTTGGCGAGGACGGCATGCAGTCGCAGCCCCACGGCCACCTGCACCTGTTGGGTGGACGGCCTCTCGGCATGTACGTGGAGACTGTTCCCCGTGCGCTTTTTGGGCGCTAAACGACCCTTAAACGGCCCTATAACCCCCTTATAAGGCCGTTTAAGAGCAAAAAACAGGGCTACTGTGTGAATTTTGGCACAAGCCTCCGCATCGCCCTCCACGTGGAGGGCACGTGCTTCGTAGCTCTCAACGCGCCCAAAATGGGGATTGACACCCACTCTCGGCGGCGTGTACCGTTTCCTATTGATGCGTATCACAATTTCCTGCGCGGGGGGAGCGCTTAATTCGTGACTGAAATCGATCCACAGTCATTGACGGCCGCAGATTGGGAACAGATTGAGACCACGCTGGTCTATCTGTGGCTTTTGTGGCTTTCTGTCATAGGAATGGCGCTTTCTCTCCTCGTAGCTCATGCAATCATCCCATCACTCGCCACCACCGGCCACGTCGGCCCACGCGTCGAACGAGTCCGCCCCATCTTCTACTTCGCTGCCGCCCTTGCAGCGGCAATCGCAATCTTCGCATTTGTTGGATTCCTGACCGAATCGGATGTCCTCAGGACGATCTATACGAAGGTCTGGATCTAGGGGCAGGGCGTTCATTCAGATGCGACAGCGCGTAGAGGCCTTGCCGCTCCGTCTCATCGGAGTACTCATAGCAATCCCTCTTGCCCTGATTATTATCGGCATCATCGCGTTTTCCGGCGGAACGGCTGCACTTGGTGCCGTCTATTCTGTGCCGGAGAACGAAATGGAATTTCCGCATGACCAGCACGTGACCTCACTCGCTATAGAGTGCGAGTTCTGTCACCGAGCAGCGGACACATCACGAACTGCGACTGTGCCGTCATTAGAACAGTGCATGTTCTGTCACAAGACTGTTGCCACTGGCAATCCCAACCTTGAGCCGCTGCGTGCCGCATGGGAATCTGGCGAACCCCTCAATTGGGTACGACAGCATCGGCTTCCCGATCACACCCAATTCAGGCATGAGCCTCACATTACTGCCGGTTTTGAATGCTCCGAATGCCACGGTGACGTGGGAAGCGTGAGGCAAGTTGAGCAGGTACGGATTCTCAAGATGGGAGACTGTGTTGCCTGCCACAAGGAAAACAGCGCTCCAACCACATGTTCCACGTGTCACTCTTGAGGAATTGAGGAAAGAGAAACGGACGGATAACGCGAGATGGATCTGACAAGGCGGGACTTTCTGAGGGTAGCCGGAGCCACATCCGTGGCCGGCGTCCTCTTCGCCGGTTGCGCCATCCCCGAGCGGGAGCTTATCAAGCAGAGTCCGCGTGATCTGCCTGAGGACCTCGCCGAGGGCCTTGAGGACATGTACGCGACATCATGCGCCTCATGTCGCGAGGGATGCGGCATCCTCGTGCGTGTCGCCGAAGGCCGCGCCAAGAAGATCGAGGGCAACCCCGATCACCCCCTCAACAGGGGCGGAATCCTCGCGGGCTGCCTCGCGGGCGTTCAATCCCTGTACCACCCGGACAGGTTCAGCGGCCCGATGGAGAATGGCAGGAGCATCACGTGGGCTGGCGGCTTGGCGCGACTCGACGCCCTCCTCAACGGTGCTGATGCCTCCCGCACACTCCTGATTACCCGCGCGAACCGGGGCCACCTCGGGGCTGTAACACACGAATTCGCGCAGGGTTCTGGCATACGGCACCTGCAGTTGGAACCGCTTGAGAACGCCGCCATTCGGCAGGCTGCCAAGGATGTGTTCGATCAGGATCGACTCCCCTTCTTTGATATTGCGAATGCCGGTTCCGTGCTCTCAATTGGAGCCGATTTCCTAGAGTCATGGCTGGCACCGATCCATTACAGCAAGGCCTATGGTCACTTCCGTCGCGGAGAGGGCAAGAGCCGGGGGACGCACGTCCACGCCAGCTCTCGCTTCTCCATGACCGCTGCTAATGCTGACACGTGGCTGCCGGTCGCCCCAGGGCGTGAAGGCATTCTGGCCCTCAGCATTGCGTACGTTCTCGCTCATGAGGGGCTCGCTGATGAAGCAACCGTGAATGCCATGACCGGTGGTTTGGGTGAGGGCGCGCTCGCCGCGTATCGTCCAGATGCTATCGCGGACCAACTCGGTGCGACGCCCGGGGTCCTGACCGGCCAGATGATTACGGATGTCGCGCACAACCTCGCCTCGCACGGCCCAACTGTGGTTCTTGTCGGTAGTTCTGCCGCGGCCCAACCGAATGGCCTTTTCAATGCCAAGGCAGGGATGATTCTCAATGGCGTGCTTGGTAGCGTTGGTCGGCGTGGTGGTGTGCAGTTCAACAGTGATACGTCGCTTCCGGAGCTTCAGGGATTGCCTGCTCCCACGACGTACGCGGAATGGCGCGGTGTTCGCAATCAACTCGAACGAGGAGATATTGATCTCGTGCTGGTCGATGACGCCAATCCGGTTCACGCGCTGGCCAGCCTGAAGTTCGGGCAGGCGCTCAGCCGCGCCCGAAACGTCGTCAGTTTCTCGTCGGAACCGAACGAGACAACGGCGATGGCCGATCTTATCCTTCCTGATCAGCATTATCTGGAATCCTGGGGGACTAACGCTCCCGACCCCGGCCCCGGCTACGAGGTTCTCACGGTGCAACAGCCGGTTGTCGCGCCACTTCTCGACAGTTCGCGGCACCCCGTACATGACTCTCGAGCGATGGGGGACATTCTGATCTCGCTGATGCAGTCACGTGTTATCAGCCGGCGAACGCGTGGCGACAATATGGAGCAGGTAGTGCTAAATGCCCTCGCGGACCTGCACGCTTTACATCCGGGGCGTGGTTCTGTTCAGGGTTCTACGCTGGCGGCTTTCACGACAGGCGTGCTGCAGCGCGGCGGTTGGTGGAACATCGCCGGACGCGGTGTGACCGTTTGGGAGCGCCCGGCATTTGATTTCACCCCAGCTCTCGCCGATATGCCTGAACGAATCGCTGAGCACGCAGATCGATACCACCTTATCCCGTTTGCAAGCGCCACGGTCGGCGATGGCAGCGGCGGACACCTGCCGTGGGTACAATCCGCGCCCGACCCCGTCACCTCCATGGTGTGGCACAGTTGGGTTGAGGTGAACAGCCGCGAGGCCGCCCGTCTTGGCCTGCGCGACGGCGATCTGGTCGCCCTGGAGTCCGACAGTGGCTCTGTCGAGGTTCCGGTGTATCTCCATCCCGGCATCCCGCCGAACGTGGTTGCCGTTCCGTTCGGACGCGGCCGGGCATTCTCGGGGCGGTATGGTGACAATCCTGATGGAAACGTCAACACCGTTCTGGGAGACATCGAAGTTGAAGGCACAGGCTCTCAAGCGTGGGCCGCAACAGCCGTGACAATTCGCCCCCTTGGTCGCCGAATGCGCATGGCGCGCATGGAGGGCGGCTTCACAGGACAACAGCTTGAAGGAACGCACATCATTCAGTTGGAGTACACATAGCCAGGGAAGGCCACGGAGACTAGCGCGATGACAATGTCGGACTACAAATGGGGCATGGCAGTCGATATCGACGCCTGCTCGGGTTGCCAGGCGTGCGTGATTGCCTGCGCCGCGGAGAACAATCTGCCCATCAATCTGGAGCGTGATTTCACCGAGCGACGGGCGATTGCCTGGATTCGCATTGAGCGTTATTGGGAGGGCGAGTATCCGAACATCAAGGCACACTTCCTGCCGGTTCTTTGCCAGCACTGCGGCAATGCGCCGTGCGAGCCTGTCTGCCCGGTCTACGCCACGTACCACAACCCCGCCGGCCTGAACGTCCAGGTGTACAACCGTTGTGTCGGCACGCGCTATTGCGCCAATAACTGCCCGTACCATGCCCGCTTCTTCAACTATCGCCGCCCCACGTGGCCCGAGACGTTCCACAACTATCTGAATCCGGACGTGACGGTGCGTGAGCGCGGAATCATGGAGAAGTGCACGTTCTGCATCCAGCGTATCAACGCTGCCGTCCGCATCGCGAAGCGCACGGGAACGAGCGCGCCCGACCATTTCATGACGGCGTGCGAACAGGCCTGCCCGACAGATGCGCTGACCTTTGGGAATCTGAACGATCCGAATAGTCGCGTTTCGCAGCTTTTTGCGGACGAATCGCGGGCGTACACGCTGCAGGGAGCCATCGGAACGGAGCCGAACGTGAGGTACCTGAAGGGCGTCGCGACGGCAAAGGCGGGTTCTGACGAGATGACAGCGGCGGCGCATTAGGAGCCGTGACAAAATTCACAAAGTAGACATTGAAATCGACACGAATTGAGCAACGAGGAGAGGATGCAGACCAGCCACAACGGTCATGAGGCGCCCGGGCCTCCCGCGACACAGGACGAGCTGACACAAGAGCTCATCCACGACGCGCGGGAAACCGGTCCGCGGATGCGCCGCGCGCTGTGGATTCTCGCCGCAATCGCCACGCTTGGCGTTGTGGCGGCGCTCCTCATGATGCTTGGCGGCCTGGACGACCACACACGTTGGAAGTACTACGCGGTCGGCTATTTCTATGTGTTCTCACTGGTTATGGGCATTCCGATGGCCGGCATCGGCCTGCGGTTCGCCCGAGCGCAATGGCGTCGCCCCACAAGCCGGGCTGCCGAGTTGTTTGCGCTGGCCGGTCCCGTCATGTTGGTGTTCTTCATACCAATCATGGCTGCACACCCAGGACTTGAGGGACGCAACAGCCTGTGGATGGATTGGCGACTGGCCCCGTGGTTCCCGGATCTTCTGATGCTGACGACGTTTGTGGGCATCGGGCTGATATTCCTGTACGTCTCCGTGCTGCCCGACCTCGCGGCGATTCGCGATCACGGCAGCGGGCGCTCCCGCGGCATCGCAGCGTCACTCGCTTACGGGTGGGTCGGCACCGCTCAGCAGTGGGCGATGCACAAGTCGGGCCTCGGCATCCTCGGCGCGATGTACATCGCCGCCTACGCGACCACGCACATGGTGTTCGCAACGGATTACGCGATGGTGCTGACGCCGGGCTGGAAGGACCCAATCTTCCCCGCGTTCCACGCGGTGACCGGCCTACAGATGGGGCTCGGACTCTTTATCGTGGTGCAGTTCGCGCTGCGCAAATGGGGCGGCCTTGCGCGCTATTTCGAACTCGAGCAGTTCTGGGCGTATGGAAGACTGCTGCTGGCGCTGACGCTGTTCTGGTTCTATTTCTTCTGGAGCGGATTCATCCTGTTCTGGTACGGTCGTCTGCCGCATGAGCAGCAGGTTCTCGCGTTGCTGGCCTTCGGAGACCCGGCGGTTGAGAACTTACTGGCACGTCCACAGCTCTGGATGTTCGTGGGCGCCATCGGCCTCTCGTTCATCACGGCGTTCCTGTTGATCATGTGGAACCCGGTGAGGAGAAGCATCCTCGGACCGGCCGTGGTGGGCGTGATTATCGTCATCGGCAACTTCTTCGACAGGCTCCGCATTTATGTGAATACGTGGTCAATCGAGCAAGTCGGCGGCCATGAGTTGCATCATATTCCGACCAATATTGGCTACCCGGGCATCCTGGAGATCCTGGTGTTCGCCGGGATGTTGTCCGGGGTTGCTCTGATGATCCTGTTGGCCTCACGAGTGGTGCCATTCGTGTCCCTGTGGGAGACGCGAGAGGCGTTGCTGCTGCGCGTGGTGAGGCCATTCGGAGTTGGACACGCGCACATTGTGGCGAAGCCGGACTAGCGGAGAGACGAGGGAATGCGAGATCGACCGGTCCTGACGGCCAGCCAGATCAACGATGAGTTGCTTTGGCCGGTCTTTGAGCTGCGGAGGCGGCATGTGCTCGCCTTCCTGCCGCCGTTCATTCTCGTTATGGCAGGCGCAGTTGCCGTCACGATTCTCATCTGGCAGGGCCTGTGGGTTACGGGCCTGAACCGCCCCGCCTTCTGGGGATTCTTCATTGTCAACTTCGTGTTCTGGATTGGTGTGAGCCACGCCGGAACGATGATTTCGTCGATCCTGCGCCTAACGCAGGCGGAATGGAAACGTCCGATTACACGAGCGGCGGAGGTGATGACGGTCTTCGCCCTCGTCACGTCTCTCATTCACCCCGTGATTCACGCGGGACGGCCATGGCGGATCGTCTACTGGCTGTTGCCGTACGACTTCACACGCGGTGTGTGGCCGGACGTTCGCTCTCCTCTGGTGTGGGACCCCGTCGCGATCACGACGTACCTGACGGGCAGCATCCTGTTCGTGTTCACTGCGTTGATTCCCGACTTTGCGATTATCCGCGACCAGAGCACGGGAATGCGGCGGACGATCTATGGCGCATTGGCGATGGGATGGCGGGGAACGCCGCGGCAATGGCAGCTGCAGGGAATCTTCGGCATCCTGATGTCCGCCCTGATTCTGCCAGTGTTCGTGTCCGTCCACAGCATCGTGTCATGGGACTTCGCAGCGTCCGTGGTGCCCGCGTGGCACGTGACGGTTTACGCGCCGTATTTCGTTATCGGCGCGGTGCATTCCGGGGTATCCATGGTACTGACGCTGATGGCGTTCATGCGCTGGATCTTCAAGCTGGAGAACTTTATATGGGAAGACCACTTTGACGCTGTTGGCCGGTTGCTGATCTTCATCGCGACCGCCTGGCTGTTCTTCTTCTTCCTGGACTTCGCTTTCTCGTTCTACACACGGGAAGAGCAGGAGATTGCGGTGATGGAGCGTCGGCTGCTTGAGTGGCCGTTCAACGCCATCACCATCATCATGGTGATGACCTCATACGTGATTCCGATACCGTTATGGTTGAACCGGAAGGTCCGCCGGAACATCGCGTTGATGTTCTGGACGTCGATCCTGGTCAACATCGGTATGTGGCTGGAGAGGTTCTTCCTCATCATCCCGGCCATTGAGCGGAAACAGGAGCTCACATTCTTATGGGCGAACTATGTCCCGAGTTTGACAGAGAGCGTGATTGTGCTCGCCTCATTCGGGATGGTAGCGATGTTACTTATCATCTTCGCCAAGCTGGTGCCGTTAGTGCCGGCGTGGGAACAAAAGGAGGGACAAGTCTTCCGATCCGAGGTGCAAATCGGTGAGGTGACGGTGCCCGCCATCGTACGGGAATCAGAGGAGCCGCGGGCCTGGTAGCCCGCATGTTGGGAGCGGAAGCAATGGCAAACCAGAGTGTTCTCGGCTTGTACGAAAACGCGGACTCCGCCGCGGAGGGAGCGCGCAACCTGCGCGAGGTCGGTTTCACCAGTGATGATTACGAGGTGATGACGGGCAATCCGTACCCGGAGGGCGCGTTCGGGGAGCATGTGAAGAAGAATAAGCTCTTCCGGTTCTCCCTTTTCGGTGCATTTATCGGCTTCATCACGGCGTTCCTGTTCGTGTTTGCAACGCAGACGGCATTCCCGCTCGTAACGGGAGGCAAACCCATCCTCGCGATTCCGGCAAGCATGATCATCATGTACGAGTTCACGCTGTTGGTCGCGATGATCTTCACGGTCATCGGCGTGATCTTTGAAAGCCGCCTGCCGCGCCCCGGCGGCGCAGGCCCCCTGTACGACGCGCGCATCACGCTCGGCTACATCGGCCTGCTTGTCACGGTTGACGAGTCGAGGATTGGCAACGCGCAGCAGGCCCTGCAGAGCGGCGGCGCTGAAGAAGTCATCAACGAGCCTGCGTAACTTGGGCAATACAAAAGAGTAGAGACAGCGGACAGGCGCAGAAATGCAGAGAGCGATCAGGACATTGAGTTGGCCGACTCGGCGAGTAGGCGTCATCGCACTCGCGATAGTCGCTGTCGCCGTTATCGCGCTCACCGGCTGCTCCACCGGCGCCTATCCGGTGGATTTCTTCCAGGAGATGCACTATTCGCCCGCAGTCCGCAAGCAGGAAGGGCCGTCCATGTCCGTGAGGCCCGGCACGGTGGCGTTCAATAGCGGTGGCGGGCCGGAGGAGCAACTGAATGCGGACCTGCGTCTTGAGCACTTTGACTTGATGCCCGACAGCGAGCTGAACGCCGTCGATGGCAATCCGATTGTTGTGACGCCCGATGTCCTGGAATACGGTGATTTCCTGTTCCAGAGGAACTGCGCCATGTGCCACGGAGCGGCAGGGGACGGTGAGGGCCTGTTGCAGGTCACCATCGCGTTTGAGGCGGCCGGCGTGAACGTGCCGAAGAACCTGACGGAGGACGATACCCAGGCGCGGACGGCCGGTGATCTGTATCGGATTATCAGTCGCGGCAACGGCGACTTCCCAGTACCGGGCTGGGCGAGCAACCCATCGGCGTGGGAGGGCGAAACAAATATGCCGCAATTCGCGCGGCTACTGTCACCTGCCGAGCGCTGGATGTTGGTTGCGCATATCCGGGAGCTGGGAAACTAGGTACTAGCGACTACCTCGCGCCGGGGTGCGCGGCTTCCGTCATGCGGGTTTGCAACTCCGCCAAAGCTGAGGAGATTTCTACCGGGTAGGTTGCTGCGCCAGTGAGGGTTCTGACGTCCTCAGGCAGTGCGGCGAACCCCCGTTGGAAGAGGTCGCGGGACTCATCAAGCGTGGGGTGGTTTCTGAGGACCTGGCCGTCTTGCATGACGTCTTCAAGCAGGGAGGCTGCACCGTCCGGCGGCGGCTCGTCCGCCATGGCGATCACATCACGCGCATAGCCGTTGTTCTTGTCCTCGTGCCGATATATCTGCTTGCGCCCCGGTAGTGTCTCCTTGCCAACGCTGAGCTTGAGGACGGGCTCACCGGCATATTCCACCAGCTTGTAGACGGAGTCCGTCCACGGCGCGTCTGCAGAGGAGCCGATGCGCGTGCCGACGCCGAAACCGGCGATTGGCGCGCCGTCACGCAACAGGCTGTCGATGACAAACTCGTCCAGCTCGCCGCTCGCGACGATGTCCACGTCCTCCAGACCTGCTCCGTCCAGCATCGCTCGCACGCGGCGTGAGAGGTTGAGTAGGTCGCCGCTGTCCAGCCGCACTGCGCCGAGTCGATGGCCGGCTTCTTTCATCTCCAGCGCGACGGTGATAGCGTTGCGCGCGCCCTCGATGGGGTCATAGGTGTCGATGAGGAAGGTGGAGGCGTCGGGGAAGGAGCGGGCGAAGGCGCGGAAAGCATCGAGCTCCGTTGGGAAGGAACCGACGAAGGAGTGGGCCATGGTGCCCATGGGAGGGATGCCGTGCTGGGCGGCGGCGAGGACGTTACCCGTTCCGGCGAAGCCGGTCATGAATCCGACGCGGGCCATCTGACCGGCGGCGTCAACGCCCGGGGCGCGACGGGAGCCGTAGTACGTGACCGGGCGACCGCGCGCGGCATGCATAACGCGGGCGGCCTTGGTGGCCAGCATCGTTTGCAGGCTGACGCGGTTGATGACGTAGTTTTCCAGTATCTGGCACTCGATGACGGGGCCGGAGATCTCCATGACCGGCTCATCGGCGAAGAAGATCTCGCCCTCACGCATGGCGCGGACGCTGCCGGTGAAGCGCAGATCGGCCAGGTACTCCAGGAAGCCGCCGTCAAAGCGACCGAGCGAGCCGAGGTATGCAATGTCCTCATCAGTGAATCGGAAATCGGTCAGATAGTCGAGGATGTCATGGACGCCGGCGAGCACGAAGTAGGATCGGTTGGGGGGGAAGCGGCGGATGAAGAGGCTGAAGGTGGCGTCATGAGCATTGCCACTCTGCCACCATGCCTGCGACATGGTGAGTTCATAGAGAGCAGTGAAGATGGCGAGGCTGTGGCCGGAGGAATCGACAGCGCCGCGAGGGGACATTGCTCCGCCTGATTGCGCCGCCATGTTCATGTCCTCAGGCCTCCCCGGGGTTTCTGACGGTTATTATGGCAGCGCGGTTCGTTCAGCGGTCTTTAGGGCTATTCGGGGAACACGATCACGCAGCGGCCGCGTGTGCCGCCGGCTTCAAGCCGCGCATGCGCGGCGGCGGCTTCCTCCGGTGGATACGTGGCAGCGACGCGAAGTGTGACCGTGCCGTTTTCGGCTTGTTCACGCAGTTGATCCAGGAGGTCCGCGCGGTGGTCGTAGCGCGGCACCATCGTGCGGTGGAACTCGATGCCGCGCTCGCCTGTCCCGCGCCAGCCGCGCACGGATGCGAACCCGCCGCCGTCCCGAACGGCCGCCACGACCAGTTCGGCTTGTACTGATCCGTCCGCAAGCCCGTCGACGCCGTCCGGGGCGGCTTCACGGATGCGTGTGCCGACATCGTCGCCGCGCCGCACGACCACGTCGGCACCGAGGGAGGAGACAAGCTGTTCGTCGGCCTCGGAGGCGTCGGCGATAACGCGCAAACCTTCGGCTTTCGCGAGTTGGACCATGTAGCCGCCGTAGCAACCCGCCGCGCCGGTCACCGCGATGGTCTGGCCCGGGCTGAGTGCGAGTTGGTCAAGCGATTGGCGGGCGGTCAGGCCGTTCATCGGCAGGGTGCATGCCTCGATATGCGTTGCTCCGGCAGGGGCACGGACAACGGAGTCCGCGGCGAGCACGATGCTCTCACGGTACGCGCCGTGACTGCCATTCGGGACGACCATCGCCATCACCGCGTCGCCCACGGCGAGGTCTGTGTCGGTATCAGGTCCGACTTCGTCGATGACTCCGGCGAGATCCATACCCGGGACGTAGGGCGGCGGAACGTCTGCCAGCATGGCGGCACGAGAGCCGTTGCGAAGCCCGGTGTCAGTGGGGTTTACGGCGACGGCATGGACGCGGATACGCACCTCGCCAGTTCCGGCGTGCGTTTCCGGAAGGTCAACGACTTGCAGTGCCTCCGGCCCTCCGAACTCAATCACTCCAACCCCACGCATAGCTTAACTCCCTCAGTGGATTCGACGTGATACTGTGGCGCAGCGCTCCATGAGCAACGGCAGACGTACCGGCTCGAGGTGCTACCTACGATTCGGACTCAGGCTCCGGCGCTGCGAGTGAACCGAAATAGACGATGGAGTTGAATGCGACGACGGCGGTGAATCCCACGAGGAACCCTGTCACGGTGTCCGCGCCAGCCTCAAGTGAACTGAACATGTAGTGTCGGATTAGAATGGTAGCAACCATGGTGCCAACCAGGATGCTCACATCGGCAGCGAGCAGCCGAAGCTTGGCCTCAAGGCTCGGAATGAAGAAACAGTACATCGCGTAGAGATAATTCACCCGTGCAAACCTCATTGAACGTCAATTGCTTCCGTAGTGGCGAATTGCGCATGACGATGATACGCGGGCAGCTTGAAGGCGGTCAAGACAAAGCGGGCCGACAGTGAGTCGGTTCATTGGTCTGACAGGCGGCCTGCTGCTGGCCGTCACGGCGGTTCTTGCGGGGGCGTGTGGGGAGCAGGCGACGCCCATCTCCACGCCGATGCCGGAGCGCCCGGACGGCGCGCCGTTCTCGGTATCGTCGCCGACGCCGGGGGCTGAGGCACCATCTTCTCTAACTCCGCGCCCCACCTTCACTACCGTCGCGACGCTCAACGATGAACGGCTGCGTGAGTCGTTGACAGCCGCGCTGTATGAGCGGCCGGACGTGACGACGGGAGCGTCGGTGACGGACTTTCAAGCTCCGGGTGTTGACCTCATTCGCCTGACGAGGGACCCACACAACGCGCCGTTTCTGGTGGATATGTTGAACGTATTTCCCTACGGGCAGATCTACCGAACACACCTTCTTGATACGCTTCGCGACCTGACCGGAGAGGAAATCTTCGCGACAGACGGGTTCCCGTGGCTCCAATGGGTGGGAGAGCACCCGGAGTACGGCGCGCCGCGGGAGGTTTATTCCTGGTGGAAGGGCGAGGTTCTCAGCACGCTGGATGAACGGTTCCGCGAGTTCCTGCCGGGGGACGACATTGCGCACACGATTCGGTTGGAGGAGATCGTGTGGGGCGGCGTCGTTGTAGACGGCATCCCCTCACTGGACAACCCTGACATCATTCCGGCGCATGAGGCCCGCTACCTTGAGGCGGATGAGCAGGTATTCGGGGTGTACCTGAACGGAGAGGCGCGAGCCTATCCGCTCCGAATCATGAACTGGCACGAGATGACGAACGACGTGGTGGGCGGGCAGCCGTTTGCGCTCGCCTACTGCACGCTATGCGGCTCCGGCATTCTATATGACACGAGGCGGGGTGATGGGCAGGAGCCGTATGTCTTTGGTTCATCCGGGTTGCTGTATCGCTCGAACAAGCTCATGTATGACGCTGACACAAATAGCCTGTGGAACCAATTCACCGGAATACCGGTGGTTGGAGAGCTTGTCGGGGAGGATATCGAGCTGCCGATCCTGCCGGTGACGCTGACGACGTGGGGGGAGTGGAACAGCCAACATCCCGAGACGACCGTCTTGTCGCTCGATACGGGACATGAGCGGCCATACGAAAAGCCCGGGACACCCGGCGCGGCGTACTATGGCTATTTCTCCAGCCCCAGCCTGATGTTTCCCGGCGGCCCAGGCGCAAGTGATCTGAGTCTGCGGCCAAAGGACCAAGTGTTTGTGGCCATCCTGGACAGTGGTGAGGCCAAAGCCTATCCCCTAGAAACCCTTGAGGAGCTGGGGGCGACGGTCGTCCTGAACGATGCGGTGAGCGAGGTGCCCATCGTCGTGATCACGGACGAGGGGGGAGGAGTGCAGGCGTTCCTGCGTGAGAATCGGTCGTTCGAGTTGGCATCGGGCGGCGGGTTGATCGATGAGCAAGGCGGCGAGTGGCGTGTGACGCCTGAGGGGCTGAGCGGGCCGAATGGAGAAATTGCCGCGCGCGTCTCCGGCCACGTCGCGTTCTGGTTTGGCTATGCATCCTTCAGGCCGGGCGGTGAATTGTATACGGGAAACTAGTTAGCGATTGTTGCGACTGCTAGGATTAAGTCACCCATCATTCTCTTGATGGTAGTGGGCAGTACGGGCGGAGGTGCAATTTGTCGATACCGTCAATACTCTTCAGCTACAGCGGCCGGATCAATCGTTTTGAGTTCTGGGTTAAGGGCGTTGTTGTTTGGCTTGCCGTTGTTCTAGTGCTGGAGACTGTTGGTTTACTCTTGCGCTCCATCTCGGACCCCGTAGGGACTGTTGCCCTTGGGGGATTTGGGGTTCTCTTTATCTGGATGTACTTCGCAATCGTCGTGAAGCGATGCCATGACAGAGGAGGTTCCGGGTGGTGGAGTCTACTCACCCTCGTACCTTTCATTGGCACGCTCTATTTCATCATTGCCTGCGGGATGCTCGCAGGCGACGCCCATGACAATCGTTATGGCCCGCAACCGTAGCTTGCTACCCGGCTTCCTTTAGCGCCAACTCAATTTCCTCCAGCGTTCCCGCGCCTGATTCCTTTTGGAGCGCATCATCAAGTGCTTCCATTGCCTCTGTTGTGCGAATCCGGCCGAGAGCCCAAGCGGCGTGGCCGCGGACGATGGGGGATGGGTCTTCACTTAGGACGCGGGCGAGCGGGGGGACTGTGGCGGGGTCGGCGATATTGCCCAGAGCGATGCAGACGTTGCGACGCATCCCCTCCGGCTTGGCGCGCAGGACGGCGCTCTGGCGGAACCGCTCGCGGAAACCGTCGTCATCCAGTTCCAGCAGTTCGACAAGCTCCGGGCGCGCGCGATTCTCGGCATCCCGCGTGAGTTCCGTATAGGCCTTTCCAACCTGCGCCTTGCGGTTGACGGGGCACACGTCCTGACAGACGTCACAGCCGAATATCCAGTCGCCGATGAAAGGCCGCAACTCACGCGGGATAGGGCCGCGATTCTCAATGGTCAAGTAGGAGATGCATTTGCGGTTGTCGAGCACGTAGGGCGCGATGATCGCCCCTGTTGGGCAGGCATCGACGCAGATGTTGCACACTCCGCACGTCTTCTTGAGCGGCTCATCGGGCGTGAGGTCGAGCGTTGTGATGATCTGCGCCAGCAGCATCCATGAGCCCTGCGGGGTCAGGATGTTGGTGTTCTTGCCGAACCACCCGACACCTGCCCTTTCCGCCACGGCGCGGTCGAGCATCGGTCCCGTGTCCGTGTACCAGCGCGTGCCGATGTCCTCCACGCCAGTGATCTCCGGCAGGGTTTCGATGAAAGCGCGGACCTTGCGGGCAAAGACGCGGTGATAGTCCTCACCCCACGCATAGCGAGCGATGCGGCCGCGCGGCTGCGAATCGAGAGCTTCGGCGTCGCCCTCGTGGTGGTGACTGAGGGCGAGGGAGATGATTGAGCGGGCACCGTCCAGCATGTTAGCGGGATTCATGCCGCGCTCGATGCGCTGCTCCGTGAACCAGGGCAAGCCGTCCATCAAGCCTTCAGAGACTCGTTCTTTCGCCGTGTCTCCACGCTCACGGAACACATCTGCTGACGCAATGCCGACCACGTCAAAGCCCGCCTGGACGGCGGCGTCCTTGACGACCCGCTTCAGGGTTACGGCATCACTGATACGATTCATACGTGATTGTTGCACGAATTCACACTAGTACTGCTGCGCCGCCGCTCAACCGCTGACCGGAGCACTCATTGATCACCGTCGATTCCAGCGCCCGCGTCTGCATGGTCAATGTCGGGGTGAACGCCTCGCACGGGGCGCTTCGCAGCCCCGTCTTTCCCGACGGCACGTTTGAGTTCCTGCCCATCCCCGAGGAGCGTCGACTGTGGTCGCCGACGCTGCCCGCGTATCCTAAGCTGGCCGCATACAACGACCCGGATAAGACACTCGCGGACTACACGCCCGTCTCGCGGTGGAACGACCGGCTGCATGACGATCCGGAGTTCCGCACGTTCACGTATGGCGACGATCCGCGTAGGACGGGGCGCGGCGCGGGACTGAAAACATGTGGGCCGGGCGACTATATTGTGTTCCTCGCCCGGCTGGTTGGACATGACGGCGAGGATCGATTCGTCGGGCCGGCGGGATTCTACCTGATCGGGTTCTTTCACGTGTCAGACGTGCTGCGGGACGTTGAGACGTATCCCTCAGGTCGCGATTTCACCATCTTTGGCGCGAACGCGCACATACGGCGAGCGGCGTATCATGCACGGGCTTTAGACAAGTTCTGGGTTTGGAAGGGGGATCCTGAGGCGTCACTGAGGCTGCCGATCGCAGTGCCCTTTGATCGTTCATTGGCAGAGTCGACGCTTGTTGATGCCCGAGGCCGTCCCTGGACGTGGAACCCGAACCGCAGCGAATTACAGACAATCGGCTCCTACACGCGCTCCGGCAGGCTCGTTATCGATCCGACCGCGGCGGGTGGCAGTGAGAAGGCGAGGCTCTTGTGGGAGGAAGTAGCGGCGAGGAACGCTGAAGTGGAGATTAGTTAGGTTGCTCGCCCTATACTTAACCCGTAGCTGCCATGACTAGTGACTTTGCTCCGTTCACCGTGCGCGCGCCTGCTTCGACGGCGAATTTCGGCTCTGCCTTTGACGCCGTCGGGATGGCACTTGATCTTTGGCTGGAACTGCGGGTGGAGCCGGCAGATGCCAATCGCTTTGAGATACGAGGTGAAGGCGAGAACGAGATTGCAGGTCCCGCTAACACCAATCTGATCTTTCGCGCCGCCTATATCGGCGCTGCGCGTCTTGGCGTTACCTTGCCCCCCATGCGAATAACTGCATCAAATGCGATTCCGTTGGCGCGGGGTTTGGGCAGCAGTGCCGCAGCCTGCGCTGCCGGGCTGCTCATCGCAAACAGGGTTGTGGGACGTGAAAGCGAGATGGACGATATGATCGCCGACGCCACCCGGATTGAAGGGCATCCCGATAACGTCGCGCCAGCCTTGATGGGCGGCGCTTGCCTGGCAGTTATCTCAGAGGACGGTCGACCCGTCGCGCGGCAACTTGATTTTCCCTCTGATCTGGACTGTATCGCTTTTGTGCGGGACGCACCCCTGTCCACAGAAGCAGCCCGGAATGTGCTGCCTCCTCAAGTGCCACTGCGTGACGCCACCTTCAACATCGCGAGAACGGCACTCCTGGTGCATACCTTCACCACCCATCACTGGGTTGATCTTGCGTTGGCGACGGAGGACAGGCTGCATCAGCAGTACCGCGCAGAGCTTGTGCCGGGTCTCACACCGCTTACGCATGCCGCCAAGGAGGCCGGCGCGTATACGGCGTTCCTCTCCGGGGCAGGACCGACAATCATGGCGATGGCATCGTCGGCTCGCGCCGGGGCAGTTGCCGACGCGATGAAGAACGCGGCGCAGTCCCGCTCGATTGAGGGTCGTGTGCTGGTGCTTTCGCCGTCAGAGCAGGGCGCGCACGTCGTCTCGACATCGTAGGCTCCATGCTTCGTGTTCAGAAATACGGCGGCAGCTCCGTCGCCTCCGCCGACCATATCAAGCGCGTCGCGTTGAGGGTGGCGAAAGAGCGTGAGGCGGGCGATGACCTGGTCGTTGTTGTGTCTGCGATGGGGCAGACAACGAACCAGCTTATTGATTTGAGCCGCAGCATCTCCCATAACCCCGCGCCGCGTGAGATGGACCTGCTGTTGTCCACCGGCGAGCTTGTTTCCGGGGCTCTGCTGGCAATGGCGCTGCGTGATCTCGGCCATGGCGCGGTCAGCCTGAGCGGGTTTCAGGCCGGTATCCGCACGGATACAGATTTTTCGCGGGCCCGCATCACACAGATCGAACCCAAGCGACTACAGGACGAGATTGGGCGCGGCAACATCGTCATTGTCGCGGGATTCCAGGGCACGACGGACGATTTTGAGGTCACGACTCTCGGGCGCGGCGGGTCTGATACCACAGCCGTTGCATTGGCGGCGGAACTCCGCGCGCCTGTGTGCGAGATCTATACGGACGTGGACGGCATCTACACGGCGGATCCGCGCATCGTGCCGGACGCTCGCCGTCTGATTGACATCAACTACGATGAGATGCTGGAGATGGCGAGTGAGGGCGCGCGCGTTATGCATAATCGCGCCGTCGAGCTTGGCTGGGTCTATGATGTGCCGATCCTTGTCGCCTCAAGCCTGCTGGACGATTCCGGCGGCACGCGCATACACGGAGGAGAGCTGATGGAGAATCGCAACAAAGTTCGCGGCATCGCACATGACGCGGGCATCGCGCGAGTCACGCTGCTGGGCGTGCCGGATAGACCCGGGATCGCCGCGCAGGTTTTCTCGCCGCTGGCCGACGCCGGCATCAGCGTCGATATCATCGTGCAGAACGCCGGGCAGCATGGCCTGAGCGACCTCTCCTTCACCGTTACGCGTGATGACCTGCCGGAGACATTGGAGCGGACACGAGAGATACAGGCCGAGCTTGGCGCGGCGGACGTGACGGCGGATGACCATCTGGCCAAGGTCAGCATCGTGGGCGCGGGCCTGACGAATTCGCCGGGCTACGCGGGTGCGATGTTTCGGGCGCTGCGTGACGCCAACGTCAATATCGAGATGATTACGACGGCAGAGATCAGCCTCACATGTGTCGTCCACCAGGATCACGTGGAGGATGCCGTCCGCGCCCTGCACCGCGCGTTCAGCCTGGAAACCCCGGACGACATCCCTCTCTAGAACGATGCGAGGCGTCCCGTGATTGAACCGGCCGGGCCGTCGCTATCCGTCGTTATCCCCGCCTACAACGAGGAGGCGCGTCTGCCGGACGCTCTGGATGAGGTGACCGCCTATCTGGACGCGCATTTTCCGGACGCCGAGTTGATTATCGCCAGTGATGGCAGCACGGATGACACGGAGCCCATCACGCAAGAGTTCGCCGAGAAATCGCCTCGGTTACGACTGTTGTCGCTGCCTCATCACGGCAAGGGGCACGCCGTCAAGCGAGGGATGCTGGAGGCGAAAGGCGCGGTGCGGCTGTTCATGGACGTGGATCTTGCCGTGCCGGTGGAGGCGATCGCGCCCTTCGTTGAGGCGACGCAGAACGCGGATATCGTGATTGGGTCGCGTTCAGTGGCAGGGGCGGAACGGAGCGGGGAACCGCTGTCTCGTCGAATTGGCGGACGCGTGGTTGGCCGGGCGACACGGCTCATTCTCGGGCTGTCGGTGTCAGACACGCAGTGCGGGTTCAAGGCGTTCCGGGCGGAGGTGGCGGAGTTGCTGTTTGGGGTGCAACAGGTGAACGGGTTCGCGTTCGACGCGGAGATCCTGTACCTCGCGCGGAGGTGGGGGATGCAGGTGGTCGAGATGCCAGTGACGTGGAGTTACGGGGAGATGAGCACGGTGCGGTTGCATCATGGCGTGCAGACGCTGGGGGAGCTAGTCAGGATACGGCTGCGGGGGATGCGGTAGAGGTTGGCCTGTTGGGGTGGTAGGAGCAGGATTCCTCCCGTTTGCTTGACAGTTAGTAGACAATAGATTTTGGACTGAGTTCGAAAAACTGCCGTCCAATGGCGCGGGGAGGCGGCAGGGACGAACAACAGCAAACAGCGACTCATCACGCTGAGAATTCGGGTTGGACGCAAGTGGCGTTTAGCTGTGTGCCTTAGCGTGCCGAGGGACGGGTGTGGATCGTCCCGGTCGTCGTTGATCTGTAGGTTGTCCGTCTGCGGATGTCCCCGCGCGAAGTTGCGCATCAAGAGGGGCAGCCGAACCCGGAAGGCAGGACACCCGCCATGGCGACCACACAGATCGACGAACGCGCCCAGGCCCGTGAGGTAAAGGCGCAGACTGACGCGGCAATCGCGTCCGCACTGGCGCAGGACTGGGGGAAGGCTGTTGAGGCCAACAAGGCTGTTCTACGGATTGTGCCCAACAACATTGAGGCGCTCAATCGATTGGCCAAGGCGCTTCTTGAACTGGGGGAGCTGTCGGAGGCGCGAGATGCTGTGGACGGCGCGCTCCAACTGAATTCGGCGAACACTATCACCCGTCGCAACCGTGAGCGATTGGAGCGAGCAGAAGCGGCGACTGCTACCAGCACTTCTACGCCCGCTTCTCGTAATACGAAGCGTGCTCGGCAATCCAAGCGCGCCACTGCCGTCAAAGAAGACGGCGCAACGTATGGCAGCCAGGCCCCGACGACTGATCCCGGCTCATCCACTCCTAACGTCTTTTCAGCACATCTATTGATGAGTGAGGCGGGCAAGAGCACGATTGCGACGCTGATTGATGCGACCGACCGAACGGCAGTCGGCCACCTGAGCAGCGGAGAAGCGTTGACGCTCAGTCGAGAGGGCAACAGGCTGCTGGTGCATTCCAGTCGCGGGGAGCCGGTGGGACGTGTTCATCCTCGGCTGGCACAGCGGATATTCTCCCTTATGGATGCCGGTAATCGATACGAAGCCGCGTTCCTGCGAGATCATCCCGCAGAGGGCGTGCAAGTGATCATCGGCGAGGTCTATCAAGATCCGTCGCAAGAAGGGCGGCCATCATTCCCGCCGTCAAGCGCATCGGATTTCCGGGGCTATGTTCGCAGCAACCATGAGCTAGTGGACAGCGGCCTGGGCGGTCCGCCCGCGCGAGATATCTCCGATGACGAGGCTGAACCACCGCAGCTGGATGCCCTGGTGCGCGCACATGACCGAGGGGAGTTGGGGCGGTCAAAGGGCGTATCGGCGGACGGCCTGGGGTAAGTAGTACTTACGGCCATGGTTCGCGGGCCGGATTGACCGGTTCGTGGGGTTGGATTGCCGCGTTTCGGCCCGTATCAGCGTACAGGGCATGCCTTAGTGGCCTATTGCGGCTTTAGATTCTTCGCTGCGCTCAGAATGACATGAGGGGCCGTGCTAGGCTTCATGTGACGCGTGCTTATTGATGTTAGAAGCGCATATCTGAACCAGAAAGGAACCCACTTTGGAAATCGTTGTCGGTCTGATAGCAGGGGCTGCGGTAGTGGGATTGGCGGCATGGCTGGTTCAGGAATTCAGGTGGCGGCAGAAGAACGCCGAATTGAAAGGCCAGCTGCAGAGTCAACAAGCGGCTTCAGACCTCATTCAGGCCGCGAAGGTGGAACTGAATACCGCCTTTCAGGCATCGGCAGGCCAAGCGCTGCATGCCAACTCGGAGCAGTTTTTGAAGCTGGCTGAACAGAACTTCGGCAAAAGCCAGAAGGAGTTCGAGAACCTGGTCAAGCCCTTGTCGGAGAACTACGCGAAGCTGAATCCGAGCATTGAGTCGCTCATGCAGCAAAACATCTCGATTACCGCGGCAACGCAAGGCTTGCGGGACGCGCTGAGCGATAGCAGGCAAGTCGGCTTGTGGGGTGAGATTCAGCTGCGACGGATTATCGAGCTAGCCGGTATGACACAGTACGCGGACTTTGCGGAACAGCAGTCGCTTGACGGCTCCGGTGGGCGGCCGGACGTGATGATTAAGCTGCCTGAGGGGCGAGCAATTGTCATCGACTCAAAGGCCAGCACAGCGGCGTACCTGGAGGCGCAGGAAGCGGAGACCGACGATGATGCACAACAGGCGCTGCTGAAACATGCGGGGGCCCTTCGCACCAAGGTGGACGATCTGGTTAAGAGAAACTACGGACAGAATGTTGAGGGATCGCTGGACTTTACGGTGATGTTTGTGCCGGGTGATCAGTTCCTTGCCGCGGCTCTCCGCGCGCGGAACGACCTTATTGAATACGCCATGAGCAAGCGGGTTGCGATTGCCACCCCGAGCACGCTGATTGCGCTGCTGTGGGCTGTAGCCAACGGATGGGATCGCCATGGGTTTGCGCAGGATGTTGAGGCAATCCGCCAGGCGGGCGCCGAGATGCACAACCGGCTGCAAGCGTTCATGGGGCATTATCGGAGAGTCGGAGAACAGTTGGGGCGCGCGGCACAGTCGTTCAATGCCTCAGTCGGATCGTTCGACCGCAACGTCATGCCGCAAGCACGCCGATTTGAGGAATTACCGGGCGTGAGCGCAAACCCAGACGCTCTCCCTGCTCCCGTTGATGTAGAGGTCCGAGAATCGACGTATAGCATCGCTGCCGGGTATGAGGAAATCGCTGCGGCTAAGGAAAACCCTCAAGAGTCCGACTAACCGTCGTGCTAGGCTTGTGGTGGCATGGTTCAGGTTGGAAGTGATTCTCAGGTAGCGGTGGGGGTGGACAGCTCGGGGGCGTCGAGCGACGTCAAGCCCGTCGTTGCGCGAAGCCTCGTCAAAGAATTCGGCGACCTGGTCGCGGTGCGCGGCATCGATTTTGAAGTGCGGCCGGGCGAGTGCTTCGGGTTCCTGGGCCCGAATGGCGCGGGCAAGACGAGCACGATGCGCATGATCACCTGCGCCTCGCCAGTCACGTCCGGTAGTCTGCTGGTGAACGGTCTGTCCGTGCAGACACAGGGGCGGGCAGTCAAGTCGATCATCGGAGTCGTGCCGCAGGGCGACAACCTGGACGATGAGATCTCAGTGATCAACAACCTGCGTTTGTACGCAGGCTATTTCGGCATCAGCCGCACGGAGGCCGACGCGCGCGCCAAGACCGCACTGGAGCTGTTTCAACTTGCGGAACGCGCAGATTCCCCGGTTGACGAGCTGTCCGGCGGCATGAAGCGCCGGCTGCTCATCGCGCGAGGGCTCATCAATGAACCAGAAATCCTGGTGCTGGACGAGCCGACGACCGGGCTGGACCCGCAAGCACGGCATTTGGTGTGGCGCACTCTGCGCCGTCTGAAGGACCAGGGCGTGACGATGCTGCTGACGACGCATTACATGGATGAGGCGGCGACGCTGTGCGATCGGCTCATCGTGATGCATGAGGGGCGGATACTGGCCGAAGGTACGCCGCCAGAGTTGATTCTTCGCATCGCTGGCGAAACGGTCATCGAGGCGCATTCATTGGACGTCGGCGCGCTTGATCGCATCGCCGAACATCTGCGTGATGCCGGCGCGGAAATCGAGCAGACGCCGGACACGGTGCACGCGTTCGGTCTCAACGGCAGTGACGTTGCTGAATCCAACGTGCCGGGCGCTCAGATCTATTCCCGCCCCGCCAATCTTGAGGATGTCTTCCTGCGCCTTACGGGCCGCAGCCTGGAAGAGTAGTCATGATTCTGACGCCTGCCCGTGTTCCTTATGGATTCCGTGTCTGGCGGCGGAATTGGACTGTGTTCAGACGATTTGCGCTTGCCGAGGTGGGGCCGCTGTTCGTGGAGCCGCTGGTTGTGCTGGGCGCGATGGGGATTGGGCTGGGCGCGTACGTCACGTTGGGCGGCGACGAGAGTTATGTGAAGTTCATCGGGCCGGGGATCGTCGGCGGATATTCGCTCTTTGCGGCGTTCTTTGAATGCACGTACGGCTCCTATACACGCATGGCGATCCGGGGGTTGTACGAGGCGATGATTGCCACGCCGTTGTCCATAGAGGACGTGATCACCGGCGAAGTCTTATGGGGCGCAACACGTTCGTTATTCAGCGCCACGGTGATCCTGTTTGTGCTGAGCGTGATGGGATTTGTCGACTCGCCGATGGCCATCCTCATTCTGCCGCTCGCATTCCTTGGCGGCATCCTGTTCTCGTCGATGGCGCTGCTTGTTACCGCGCACGCGCCGTCATTCTGGACGTTCAACTACGCGATTACGCTTGGTGTTATGCCGATGTATTTCTTCGGCGGAGTGTTCTTCCCGCTGGAGCGATATCCGGACGTTGTGCGGGAGCTGGCCTGGGTCATCCCGTTGACGCCATATGTGGCCGTCGTTCGTGAACTGGTTGCCGGCAGCCTTTCAATGACGACCGTCTGGGGACTTCTCTATCTCGTTGTGCTCGGTGCCGCGTTCTACTACCTTGCCGTCGCACGGATGAAGGCGCGGCTTATTCGGTAGCTGCTTTACGGCCCACCATACCCTTGTGGGCCGGGGGCCTGTTCGATTTGGTAGATGACGCGGGATTGGCGGTCGAACGTTGCCTTGACCCACATACCCTCTTTCATCCAGTCGTAGCCGCCGCGCCTCAGCGGGGCCGGGTCCAGTCGATAACGGATACCGCTGATGATGATGACAAGTATTGAGTTGTACTTGGGTCCCGATGAAAAGAGTCCCTCCGCCGAGCCCTCAATCTCAACGTCCTCGACGGCCATGCGGTCGATGCGTCCCTCGAGTTTGGCGGGTTCAAGGAGGGGCCCTGCAGGCAGCGGGACGGGCGGCGTTTCAGGGCGTGTCCTGCGGAACAGGATGATGAGTCCAATAGTGAATAGGATCGGCAGACCGATGAGCAAGGCGATGTAGAGGTTGCCGGTGAGAAAGATGACGAAGACCGTGAAGATGACGATTGCGGGAAGGATCCACGAAGTTGGGCGCATGTCAGTTCCGCTCCCCGCGTCCAATCGCCCGCTCGTCGTAGTCAACCGCTATAGTTTCTCTAATGGTTGACACCGATACCTCCGAATCTGCGGCTGTTGAGGCACCCCCGTACCGATTCGTCATCTACGCGCTCGTCGTCCTCATGCACCTCATGCTGGGGATTGCATTTCTCGCTCCGGCGTCAGTTCTGCCGCTGGTCATGGAATCGTATGACCTGACGCGGTCTGAAGGCGGATTTGCTGTTACGAGCATAACCCTGGTATTCACGGCTGTGACCATCCCTGCGGCAATCATTGTTACACGCTGGAACATCCGCCCAGTCTTTGGAGTTGGCTGGGCTCTCCTGGGCGTCACGGCGTTGACGCCGTTTCTGTCGGGTTTCTGGTGGTTTATCGTGTTGCGTTCAGTGCAAGGAGTGGGCGCGGGCGCCATTGTGCCATTAACTGCCAGCATCATCATGCGGTGGGCACCGCCGCGAGAGGTGCCAATTGTCAATGCTGTCGCCCTGGCCTCCATAACCGTGGGTCTCGCTGTGGCGCAGTACCTCGGTCCGCCGTTGGCGGGCTGGATCAACTGGGAATGGGCCATTGGCATCGAGGGAATTGTCGCAGCGGCAGGGGCGGTTCTGTTCGTGGTTCTGTGGCGGGAGCGAGAGGCGCTGGGTGGGGTACCGCCTGAACCGGTGAAAATCGGCGCCATCCTGAGTGTTTTCCGTCGGCGTGAAACATGGTTGATGTCCTTTGCCGTGACCGGCCCGTGGGCGCAGTTCATCACGCTAAACACCTGGCTTCCCAGCTACTACGAGGAGGAGCGCGGACTGAGCCTTGCGGCCGCGGGGCTTATGGCGGGCATTTTTTCGCTGGCGGGAGCGCCGGCGAACATTATCGGAGGGATCGTCACGACATTTGTTGGGCGCAGACGTCCGGTCATCATCTGGTCCGGCCTGATTATCGGCGCGGCGGGCATAACGACTATCTACGCCCCTGCCGGTATCCTGTTACTTACGGCTGTTGTAGTGGCGGGATTCCTGCACTGGATCTATGAACCGTCGCTCTTTACCATCCCGATTGAGCTACCGGGCTCGTCACCGGAGCGGGCTGGGGCTATTTGGGCGTCAATTCTGACGGCAGGCAATGCCTCAAGCTTTATTGCGCCAATCATTGCCGGATTCATCATTGATGAGACAGGGAGCTTCTTGATTGGAATCGGGGTCGTCTGCGCGACATCATTTACGCTGTTCATTGCGGGGGTGTTACTGCCTGAGACGGGGCCGGGTCGGCTGAATACGCCGCAAGGGGCTCGAACCTGAGGGCGGCACCCTCCCAATGCTACACTACAAACGTTCAATCCAACCCAGGAACGAATTGGCTGTGGAGTTCATTGCATGACGTCATCGTCCCGTTCGGCGCTGTTGGGGCCGACCCCCGCCGCGCGCCGCTATTTTCAGCAGTTCCTTGGGGAACTCGCCGAAATGACCGACGATGACATGCGGCTGGTTGCCGCTATCGAGCCGATGGATCAGGGGGCGCTTCTGGCACTGGGCGACGCGGTCTATACCGCGATTGGTAATGGCGATGCGCCGCTGTCCGGAGAGGGCGTGGCTGCCGCGCTGCCGGAGGGGCTGGACGGAGCGGGTCTCCGCACTGCGCTGTACATCACCCTGATGAACACCGTCACGCGGGAGCTGGAGATTGAATCGCCGATTGAGGCGCGGGCGGTGCAGGGTGTCTGGATCGAGGGCAATGTACTGCCTCGCCTCGGGCATGACCACCTGGTGCTGTCCGCCCGATTTTCGCTGGACACCATCCAGGCTCCCAAGCCGCCGGACACGTTCCAGGGAATGGTCGATCTGACGGTGGAGCGGCTGTCGTCGCTGGTTGAGCTGGCCTCACAAGCGATGATGGGCGCGGACGTTGATCCGTTCGAGACGTTTGAGCACAAGGACTGCGAGAAGTGCGGGCACCTACTGCAACTGCACGTCGGCTTTGAGAGCTGGGACGACGTGATGTCCGAACACAACGCATGGTGCCCGGGCGGGCGCGGAGCATGAACGCTCCGTGTGATTCACTGCGCTGATGACCGAGTCCACCGGCGTCCGCGTCACGGCTCTGTTGCTGGGGCAGGACTCATTCCGTGACGAGCGTGGTCGGGCGCATGTCATAGGCATTTTTGACACCGTTGGCGCGCAGCAGTTTCCGATGGCGTTCCAGTTCTCCATCTACTGCCGTCTGCACGGCGAGGGATCACATGAACTCATCCTGCGCGTGCTGGACCCCAACGGCATGGAGATTGTGCGAAGTGAGCCGATCACAGCGAATCTTCTTCCCATCCAGGGGCATCAATTCTTCATGAGCCTCGGCATACAAGCTGAGAACGACGGGTTGTTCCTGGTGCAGGCAATTCTTGACGGGCAAGTTGTGCAGGAAGCGCCACTCCTGGTGGAGTCCGGGGAGAATGAATGGCATCACGACCCGGATCCCCTGCACCTGGGCGGGCCGCCGCCCCCCAACTAGCCGAGGAGCCGTCCCATGATTGGGATCGACACGGGCGGCACGTTCACGGACGTTATTCGCGTTGGTGAGGACGGTTCGATTCGCCTGATCAAGGTTCCGTCCACGCCCGCAGATCCGGCGCAGTCATTTCTTGCCGGTGTGCGGGAGATCGGCGGGGACGCTCATAAGGGCGACGAGATTGTTCATGGGAGCACCGTCGGCACCAACGCGGTACTTGAGCGGCGTGGGGCGCGGACGGCATTGGTGACGACGCGCGGCATGGCGGATGTGATCGAGATTGGGCGGCAGGCGCGTGATGATCTGTATAGCCTGCGGGTTACGCGCCCCGTGCCGCTGGTTCCGCGTGAACTGCGGTTTGAGATCGATGAGCGGGTGACTCCGGAGGGGGAGATTCTCACGGCGCCTGATGAGGCGGAGCTTGGCGCCCTTGCTGAGGCGGTTGCCGAGTCCGGCGTGGACTCCGTGGCGGTCGCGCTGCTTTTCTCATTTCTTCCTCCGGAGCATGAGCAGCTAATCCGGAATGCGTTGGAGCGTCGATTACCCGTCGACGTGCCCATCTCCCTCTCGAGTGATGTTGTCCCGGAGTTCAGGGAGTTCGAACGAACGTCAACGACTGTGCTCAATTCATATGTTGCGCCCGTTATGCAGTCGTACTTATCGCGAATCGACGACTCCGTTCAGTCGACAGTGAGAATCATGTCATCCAACGGCGGCAGCATGACCATCGGGCAGGCGAGCAGCTTTCCTGTGGAGACGCTGCTGAGCGGGCCGGCAGGAGGAGTTGTCGGCGCGTTCGAGGTGGCGAAAGCGGCCGACTTTGACCGCATCATCACGCTGGACATGGGCGGCACGTCAACGGACGTTTCACTGTGTGACGGCGAGGTGCAACGTACGTCTGAGGGAAACATTGGCGGGTATCCACTGCGTGTTCCGATCGTGGATATTCATACGGTTGGGGCGGGCGGCGGGTCTCTTGCAAGCGTGGACGCGGGCGGCGCGCTATCGGTGGGACCGCAGTCGGCGGGTGCAGACCCGGGGCCTGCGGCGTATGGGCAAGGTGGCGGGCCGACGGTGACGGACGCCAACATCGTGCTCGGCAGGCTGCCGGCGGACAGGCCGCTTGCGGGCAGGCTCCCACTGAATGGTGGGGCGGCGCTAGATGCCGTGGGCGCAATCGCAGAGCAGCTTGGCATAACACCACAGCAAGCCGCCGGAGGCGTGGTGCGGGTGGCCAACGCGAACATGGAGCAGGCGCTGCGGGTGGTCTCGTTGGAGCGGGGTTATGATCCGAGGGAATTCACACTCGTCGCGTTTGGCGGAGCGGGGCCGCTGCACGCCTGTGAGCTTGCGGAGGGACTCGGCATTCGCAGTGTGCTTGTGCCGCGCATGTCCGGGGCGCTGTCTGCGTGGGGGATGCTGACCGTGGACGTCACGCGTGACTATTCGAGAACCGCCATGCGTGATGTTTCGGACATGTCGGCGGAGGAGATTGAGCGGTTGCTGGGCGAGATTGAACGCGACGCTCGAAGGGACCTTGAAGCAGTGGGCTTGCCTGCGGCGCAGGCGACGTTTTCCGCTTTGGCAGACATCCGCTATCAAGGCCAGGGGTATGAACTCTCAATCCCACTGCATGCGCCCGACGGCCTTTCTCTTGAGGAGCGGTTTCACACCGCGCACCAGCGAAGTTTCGACCATAGTCATCCCGTGTGGCCGACGGAGATTGTGACTCTGCGGCTACGGGCAACTATACCTGCGCGCCGTCCTGAATTCGTCGTCGAGGACGCAGAGGGCAGGTCAGACGCGAGTGATGCACAACCCGGCGGGACCACGCTGACGATAGACGGGAAAGAGGTTGCTGCGCCGCTGTATGATCGCAATGCGCTGCTGGTTGGGGATCAGTTGAAAGGGCCGGCCGTGCTGACGCAGACGGACTGCACGACCTATATGCCGCCGGGTTGGGTTGGGCGCGTTGATGAGAACCTGAACCTCATCCTCGAAAGGGTGTCTGCGTGACTGTCGACGCCATCTCACTGGAGGTTTTTCGACGGCTGTTCGCGGCCATCGCGGAGGAGATGGGCGCAGTTCTGGGGCGGACGGCGTTATCGCCGAACATCAAGGAGCGACGGGATTTCTCCTGCGCCGTCTTTGACGCCACGGGCCGCATACTGGCGCAGGCGGAGCATATACCTGTTCATCTAGGCGCGATGCCCGCGTCTGTGCAGGCCGCTATCGAGCGGTTCGATACATTCGAGCCCGGCGATCTCATTGCCCTCAATGACCCGTATCTTGGCGGAACACACCTGCCCGATTTGACGTTGATCTCACCTGTGTTCATCCCTGAGGGCGTTGAAGGTGGGGATGCCGACCCACTGGCGGGGTTTGTGGCGACCCGCGCCCACCACGCGGACGTGGGCGGCATGGCACCCGGCTCCATGCCCGCGTCGACGACGATCTATCAAGAGGGATTCATCATCCCGCCGATTAGGCTGGCGCGCGGGGGCACGCTAAACGAGGAGGCAGTGGAGCTGTTCATGAGCAACGTGCGCACGCCGGAGGAGCGGCGCGGCGACCTTGCTGCGCAGATTGCCGCCAACCGCATCGGCGAAGGGCGCTATGAGGCATTGATTACCCGCTATGGCTGGCAGACCGTCACCGAGCATGGAGAGGCGCTCATCGACTATGCCGAACGCCTTGTGCGGGCGGCACTGCGAGACATACCGGCGGGGCAATACTCCTTTGAGGACGATATGGAGCCACCGATACCGGGCACGGAACGGCCGCGCATCGCCGTGACCATCACGAGCGACGGCGACGGCTCTCTGACTGTGGACTTCACAGGCACGTCACCCGAACAGTCGCTCAGCAATATCAACGCGGTGCGCGCAGTAACTGTTTCGGCTGTCCAATACTGCGTACGCTGCCTAGCCGGGTCGCGCGCTCCCGCCAATCACGGGTCGTTCGCGTCCGTGGAGGTGATTACGCCGGAGGGATCGCTGGTGAACCCGCGTCCGCCGCGCGCCGTGGCCGCGGGGAATGTGGAGACATCGCAGCGCATCGTTGACGTTGTGTTTGGCGCGCTCGCAGACGTTCTGCCCCAACAGATTCCGGCGGCGAGCCAGGGGACGATGAACAACGTAACCATCGGCGGCACTGACCCGCGCACGGGTCAGCCCTTCGCCTATTATGAAACACTTGCAGGCGGGGTCGGGGCATCGCCGGACGGACCGGGCGAGTCTGCCATCCACAGCCATATGACAAATACGCTCAACACCCCCATTGAGGCGCTGGAGTACCAGTATCCGTTCCGTGTGCTGGAGTATGGTGTGCGGCGCGGTTCGGGTGGAGAGGGGCAGTTCCAGGGCGGGGACGGCCTTGTGCGCACAGTGGAGTTCTTGGGGGATGCGACGGTCTCGCTGTTGACAGAACGGCGCTCGCGCGGGGCGTGGGGGCTTGTGGGAGGGGCGGCCGGCGCTCCGGGCCGCAACACCCTGCGTAGAATGGACTCTGACCGGGATGACGAGTTGCCGGCCACCGTCACCATTGACGTTTCGCGCGGTGACAGGCTTACCATTGAGACGCCCGGTGGAGGCGGTTGGGGCGTGCCCGGCTCGCCGCCTTGAACGCAGAGGAGACTAGCTTGTGACTATGCGACTGCAGATGTGGCCAGGCGTGTTGCTCAGTGCGCTGTTGGTGGCGGCGTTGATGATGCTGGCCGTGGCATGCGGTTCAGGCACGCAGACTGACGAGCAAACAACCACGTCCTCAACGACTGAAACGACGACCGACGCCGCGCCGGAGGTGGGCAACCGCGTCGGCAATCTCGCTCCGGACTTCTCCGTCACCACGACGGACGGAGTAACCCGCTCATTGACTGATTTCAAGCAGGCCAACCAGCCTGTCGTCGTTTATTTCTTCGCGAGCTGGTGACCGTCCTGCCGGTCTGAGTTGCAGACCGCCAAGAGTGTGTACCCGGACTACCAGGATGAGGTCGGCTTTATTGCTGTCGGTATCGATCCTTCGGAGACTACGGATACGATCGTCTCCTACGCGGAACGACAGGGGTACCCGTGGGAGATGGCGGTCCATCACGGAGATGTCCAGTCCGCCTTCGGCATCAGTCGCCAGCCCTCCAAGGTCATCATTGATGGCGATGGCGTCATCACGTTCCGCGCAGCGGGGCGAAGCAACAATGCCGATCAATGGCGCGAGGCGCTGGACGCGGTGACGGCGTAGCGGTGGCGCTGATGAATCCAACTATGATTTTGCAAGCTGTGCGCACTGTGGTCGTTCTGCGACTCAGTGCGCTTATCGTGGCGGCGGCCTTGGTCATCGGCGCGGTTGCCTGCGAGCGAACGGACGAGGTGGGGCCGCCGGCCACAACTATTCCACCAACGCAGCCAGCCGCAACGTCAGCGCCTGACACTCCCGTGTCCGAAGGCACTTCCCAAGGCTCGGTTAGCGTGGGGACGCCGGATGATGCTGCCTCACTCTCACTGGAGCCGACCGTTGAGGGTTCACTTGAAAGAGAGCCGCAGGTCACTCCGCCAGCATTACTGCCGGGCACGGCGGAGCCGACCGTTCCTGCAGTAAGATCCGGCACAACGCCGGAGAGTGAAGGCCCAACGCCGACGGACACACCAGTACCGCAACCCCCAGCCGTCGTTCCACCCACGGACACACCAACACCCATTCCCCCCACGGAGGCGCCGGCTCCGCCTGCACCGCCGACGGGCACCAACGTTGGGCAGTCCGCGCCGGACTTTGAGGTGACGACGGCGGACGGCATCACGCGGTCATTGACGGACTATAAGCAGGCGAACCAGCCCGTTGTTCTGTATTTCTTTGCGACCTGGTGACCGTCTTGTCGTTCCGAGTTGCGGAACCTCAGGGATGTCTACGGGGACTATGAGGATCGTGTCGCGGTTCTCGGCATCAGTACAGACACGTCCGAGGGCAGGACTACCGTGCGCAGCTATATGACGGGTTTCAATGGCGCGTGGGAGGCATCACAATACAATGCCGACGCGTTTCTGGCGTATAGAATATCGAGCCAATCAACCGAGATTGTCATCGACGGAAACGGCGTGATAACACACCGCGGCGGCTACGGCAGCATTTCAACCCGCGAATGGCGGGAGGTGCTGGACGAGGCGACACGGTAGGCCAAGAAAAACGGAGGGGCGGCTACAAGCCGCCCCTCCGTGTGTATTCGTCGTTGCGTTAGACTCCCAGAAACTCCCGGGTGACGGCGATGAACTCCTGTGGCTTGTCCACGGTGACGACGTGACCGGCGTCCGGCACGTCCACCCATGAGAGGTTCTTTGACCTCGCCATCATCTGGTCCTTGATCAACTCGTCCAGCAGGGGGCTTTCCAGCCCGCGGACCTCCAGGATTGGTTGCTCAATGGTCTCCAGCGCCTTCCAGTAACGGTTGATCAGGGACTCATCCGTGCCGTCCGCGAGCGGGACGTTGAACAGCGCCGCGTCGGCTTTCCAGGTCCATGAGCCGTCCGCGGTCTGCTTCAGCTTCTCTTCTATGTCCTTGCGGAGTCGGGCATCGGACGCCCACGGGTTGCCGGAGCGCGCCCACGCGAGGGCCTCATCAACATTGGCGAAGGACATAGGCGTTGGAGGGCGGTCGCCCCACTCCACCTTTGAGCGCTCGCTGGGCTCCGGCCCGATATCCACGATGACGATGCGCTCCACCTTTTCGGGGTGCTTCTCCGACGTGTAAAGCAGAGAGTGCCAGCCGCCCATCGAGAGGCCGACGAGGACGAACCGGTCGAATCCCAGCGCGACGACCAGCTCATCGAGGTCCTCAACGAACCGATCCCGCTCATAGCCGGTGGAGGCGTGCTCGCTCTCGCCGTGGCCGCGTTGATCAATTGTGACGACGTGGAAATTGGGCGCCATCGCCTCCGCGAACTCGTCCCAGATGTGTGCCTGCCCCGTGTGGCCATGCAGGCACACCATGGGCATCGCGCCTTCATTGCCGTAGTCGAAATAGCGCAGCCGTACGCCGTTTACCGTGACGTGCTTTTCCTGAACTTGCGTCGCAGTCATTTCTTTCCTCCCACCCCCGGGCTCTGTTTCCGATCGCAAAGCGACGCAGACATTGTAGCAAGGAGGAGAGGCGCAGGAATGACGCGTGGTTGTGAAGTGAAAAGGATTGATGAAGAGGGGGCGGCACCGCACCTATTGATAAGGCGCCCGCGGAGTTCAATCGGCGCGGAGGGAGGATGGGGAGACCTACCGCCCCGGGGTGGGAAGGACTTACGGATCCGCCGAGCCTACATAAGCTCAGGTATCGCGGTCAGGCTGACTACACCTGCTATGGCGACAAGGATGTAGACGATGCGCGACAGGATGTTCACGTCGCCAAACTTCAACCCACCGGCAATGGTGGCCACAAGGTCGAATTTGAACAATCCAACCAGTCCCCAATTCAGCGCGCCCACGGCCGCCAGAACGATGGCGATTGTCTGGACGATTTCCATGATGCTCACTCCTCCTCGACGCCTTACGTCGACTATCAAACACGCAAACTTCGCTATACTGTCTACTATACTCATAATTCGCATAGCGAAAAGGGTGAAGGCGCATGATTGTTGGAACCCCCCTCTCAGGAGCACGGCGCAAGTACCTGGAAGCGATCATTGGGGGGCAGCCTGCGCTCGCTCATGCCGTTGTGGACGAGGCGCTAAGCAGCGGTGTTGGGGAGGCACAGGTATGCCTTGATATCCTCGCGCCGGCGCAGAGAGAGATAGGGGAGTTGTGGTTCAGCGGGGAAATCAACATCGGCCAGGAGCACCTGGCCACGATGATCACCCTGAGTGTCCTGGATGATCTCAGGAACCGGCGGACGCCTCGCACGGTAATAGGCCTGCGAGTCGTGGTGGCACCGATAGTCGGTGATCAACACAGCATCGGCGGCCGTTTCGTGGCGGAGTTCTTCGGCATGGACGGATGGGACGTCGATTTCCTTGGAGACGCGGTCCCGCCGAATGATCTTGCGGCGTTCGTCAGAGACCGCCGGGCCGATGTGTTGGCGCTATCCGCGACTGTCTCAGATAATCTGCCGGGTGTCATTGAGACTTCCCGCGCAATTCAAGGCCTGGAAGAATCGGCGCCCAGTATCATCCTAGGGGGACAGGCACTGGAAGGCAGGAGCGCCAAGCCGGAATCATACGGCTGTGATGCCATCGTGACCGATGCTGTCGACGCTGTTCGGGTGGCACGCCGCCTCGTTGGGCTGGCAGATTCGAGACCCACGCTTGAGCAGCAATTGTCCGCCCTCGGTGCAAGCATTAACGCGATTCGCTCACGCCGTCGAATGACGCAGAAGCAGCTTGCCGAGGCGTGCGGGCTTGATCGCACCTATATCAGCATGGTGGAGAACGGGAGGCAGAATCTCTCGTTCGGGGCGCTTTCGAGAATCGCCAATGCGCTGGACACGCCGATTGGCGATCTGGTTGCGGTACGGTCAGGGCGGGGCCAGGAGGGGTAGCCGTTAACTTCGCTACTCACCCCAGACGGTGGTGTCCGGGAAGAGGTCTACCCACGCGAACCAGAATGAGGGGGTTGTGGGGATCTGGATGAGGCTTGCGCCCCGCAGAGGGCCGGAAATCGCCTCGCCGGTGCTTGCGCTCCAGATGGAACCCGTTTCGCGGTCTCGCATCACGGGCCCCGAAACTGTTGGGGCGTCTCCGATCTGAGCCTCGTTGGCCTGCTCGAACGTCAGGACTTCCGGGGCGTTCATGCCGAATGGCCCCTGGGCGATGGCGTAGGCCTCATCGTCCAGCAACCGGCTCCACGCCGCAGCGAAACCGGCCTCCGGCTCATGGATGACGACGATTTCCAGCCCTCCGAGCGTGTCGTTCGCGATGGGTGTCTCGGCAAGATCATCGTAGGAATAGGCGCGTTTGGCGGTACCGATCTCCACGCCCAATACCAGGTCCTTGAGGGGGAGCCTGAAGTCGCGGACCTGACGCCCGAGAATCCCGGCCGACGGATCCGTGTAGTAGGTCTCATAGGTATCCCTGCGATAGAGACCGCGCTTGTCGAGCACCTGCGTATCGGGATACAGTGTCTTCCACGCCTCCCAAGACATCAGCCGTGATGCGACGAGCTCCAACTCCGTACCCTCAAGCGGGCCCGAGAGGGCCGTGCCGAAAGCCTGGCTCCATTCCGAGTCCGTCTGGTCATCGAACATGACAAGGTTGTTGAGGATGAGCTTGCCGGAGACGCCGAACGTCAACAGCCGTCCCTCTACCTCTCGGCCATACACGATGGCCGTGTAGCAGAGAGGTCACCACGTCGCCGCAATCGGCGCTCCTCCCACGGTGTCGTTCACGATCTCGTGGCGGCTGAGCATGGCGACGGGATAGGCACGGGCGTCGCCGTCGATCTCCACGCCGATGATCGGCTCATCCGCGTTCATCCAGGCTTCGGCTCCGGCGACGTTCACGAATTCCGGCGAACGGATGGCGGGGATGGCGTCTTTGGCGAGGACTGTTACCAGGTCCAGATCGCGCTCGATGGTCGTTGGTGTCGCGTCCGACTGCCCAGCAGAGGATGTTGACTGTTCAGATTGAGGCAGCGACGATGCGGGTGTGGCGGTCGGATTTCGAGTTTGGACGACCGGTTCTGCTTCGTAGGTGACCTGTATGGTCTCCTGTTCAACGCCGCCGACGTTGCATGCGGCAAGCAGGAACAGGACAAACAGTGCAGCTACGGTTCCGACAACCGCTGTAAGGTGTGCCGATCTTAAGTACATGCGGCTTTGTAGCATGTCCTTAGTCTATAAGGACGATGACGGCAACAGCGGCGCAGACGCTGGCAACAGAGGTGATGATTGCGGAGCGGAGGAGACCTTTTATCTGTTCCATAATTCCAGTCTAAAACCGTGCTCCAAACAACCATTTTGAGCGTCATGGAGTGTCCACGTTGACGCTGTGAACGGGCGCTCCTATTCTGTGCGTGACCCTTTGGGCAAGTTGTGAAAAGAGGGTGTCATGACGAACGGAGCACGTTCCACCGGAACGGGGGCGCTTCACGGGCTGACCGTGCTTGACCTGACCGGGCCGCAGGGGCAGCCGTGCGGACGCATCCTCGCCGACCTTGGCGCAGAGGTGATTCTTATCGAGCCGCCGTCAGGCAGTCCGTCGCGTGGCATGGCCCCGTTCGCGCACGGCGAGCCCGGCCCGGACAACAGCCTCTTTTTCCTCCACTTCAACACGAATAAGCGCGGCATCACGCTTGATCTTGATTCAGCAGACGATAAGGCCCGCCTTCTTGAATTGGTGAAGGGCGCGGACGTTGTTCTTGAATCCGGCCACCCCGGTGAGATGGAGGCGTGGGGCCTCGGCTACGACGATCTCGCTGCCGTCAATCCCGCTGTCGTCGTGACGTCCATCACTCCGTTTGGGCGGACGGGGCCGTATCGCGACTTTGTTGGCGCGGATATCGCCGTGACCGCATTGAGCGGCTCCGTGTATCCGGAGGGTGAGGCAGAGGGACCTCCCGTCACCATGCCTCGCTACCAGGGCTTCCAGTTGAGTTCTATCCATGCCGCGTTCGGGACGCTTATCGCTCTCTGGCATCGGCGCACGACGGGCCGCGGACAGCATCTCGATGTCTCCATGACCGAAGTGCTGGCTCATAAGACTATGAATCTCATGCGCTATGCGGCAATGAGCGAGGTCATGCCGCGGCGCGGAAGCAAGGGCGGCACCGGCCCCACGCAGTATTTCCAGGCATCCGACGGCGTGTGGGTGCAGCTTGCGCTAACGTCGCCGCGGCAATGGGTGGAGTTCGCCAACTGGGTCAACCACCCGATGCTGCTCGACCCCGCGCTGCGTGAACTGAGCGGGCGGGATGGCAAAGCAGACGAGATTACGGCCATCGCCGGAGAATTCATCAGCACGATGACCGCAGAGGAATACCTGAGCGGCGGCGTGGAGAGGCACGTGACGGTCGCCCCTGCCAACTCTCCGGCGGATTTCGCCGCGCATCCGCACGCGGAGGCATACGGATTTTTCTCGCCAATGGAGCATCCCGTGCTGGGCAAGTACATGATTCCGGGCGGGACGGCGCGATTCGGCGCGAGCCCGCTCAGTGTGCGTCGACCTGCACCCACGCTGGGGCAGCACCAGGATGAGGTGCTCGGAACTGCACCCGCAGAACGTCAACCTGTGCCCGTGGGAGCCTCGAATGGGGCGACGGAATCCCGCCTCCCGCTGGACGGTGTGCGGATACTCGCGTTCGAGCGTGTGTGGGCGGCTCCGTTTGGCACGCGATTCATCGCGGACTACGGGGCGGATGTCATCAAGGTCGAATCCACCAAGTTCCCGGACGGGCGCGTTCACGACCGCGAGCGCAACCCGACGGCGTGGCGCAGCACCAACGCAGCCTACGGCGAGAACAACCGCAACAAGCGATCCATCGCGATTGATCTGCACACGACCGAAGGACAGGAGCTGTTCAAGCGGTTGGCGGCGGAGGCGGACGTTGTCGTGGAGAACAACGCGCCGGGCGCGATAGACCGTTTCAACATAAACTGGGACGCGCTCAAACAGGTCAACCCGCGCCTTATTATGGTCAGCTGCCCCGGCTACGGCGCGATGGGGCCGATGAGGGATTTCACCGCCGTTGGCCAGTGCCTGACCTCGTTCACCGGGCTGGGCTACCTGTGGGCGCAGCCGGATGCGAAATGGCCCGCGCGTGGCAGGAACGCGTACCCGGACTTCATCACTGCCGGCAACCTTGCCCTGTCCATCATGGCGGCGCTGCACCACCGCGAGCGAACGGGGGAAGGGCAATATATCGAGATTCCGCAGTTCCAGGCCGCTGCGAGCATGATCGGCCTTGCGTTCCTCGAGCCGCAGTTCGGCGTGGGACCGGCGGAGGCGTGGGGCAACCGTGATCCGAACGCCGCGCCACAGGGTGTCTACCAATGCGGTGGTGGGGACCGCTGGTGCGCCATCTCCTGCCCGGACGACGACAATATGTCATGGCGGGCGTTGACAGAAGTGATGGGGCGGCCGGAGCTTGCGAATGATTCCCGCTTTGCGACGTTCGAGGATCGGCAGCGCAACCACGATGCTCTCGATGAGGAGATCACGGCGTGGACGCGCACACGCTCCGCGCACCAGGTCATGTACGCATGCCAACGCGCAGGGGTTGCCGCGGGCATGGCGGCCACCGGCGAGGACCTGTACTTGGATCCGCAGCTCCGTGAACGGGGCTACGTGGTTGAGGTGAATCACAACGTGCCGGGCTCGGTGGAACACCCGGGCATGACGATCAACTTCAGCGAGTCGCCCGGCCGTGTGCGTATGGGAGCGCCTACACCCGGCCTCCACACACGGGAGGTGTTGATGGGCGTGCTCGGCATGTCCGACGAGGAATACGCGCGGCTTGAGGAATCCGGCGCAATCGGCTAGCGCCGCCGTCCGTGCGATTGTTGGCCGCCTTCGTGCGCAGTGAGCCATGACAGGGCGACGGCTCCCGCGCCAGATGACGGTCGTCCCGGCCTATCGGCTTGAGGGTTACTTTGCCGAGCAGGCGCTGAACCAGATTGAGCAGCCTCCACTTGAGTCGTTCAAGCAGCGACTCCGACTGTACATCCATCGCCTGCTCGCCGGAGAGGACCCCACGTTCATCGACATCGGCGAGCACTGGACGATGACGCAGACGGGTGATCCGGAACTCAACTCGTTCATCCGCGCAGTGAATGCCACGGATGCCGCCTCGCCGCGTGGCATCGTGGAGGACACGCTTTACAGGTGCTCACAGACCCTGCCGCGCCCGGACCTTATGGCGCGTGTCGTTATTTTGATGGGAGACGGCGAAAGTCGTGGCCTGACGCAGGCGATGCAATATGCGAACGGCGTCAGCCTTGGGTCCGGCGTCACGCTCTTGTTCGTGTGGCCCGCGCACAACTGGACTGAGACGCTCGCCTACCTTACGGCTCACGAATACGTCCACCTTGTGCGCAACTGGCTCTTTCCACGGGGGCTTAGCGGCGGTCGGATGATCTACGTCAAGAACAATGAGCCGGACACGCTGCTGGACGCCATGGTGACCGAGGGGATTGCGGATGTGTTTGCGGGAGGCATTGTGCCGCAGCATCAACCGCACTGGATCAAGGCTCTCGCGCCAGAGGTTGAACGAGCAATCTGGCCGAGCGTGGAGAGCCGACTGAGCGATACCGATCCACTGGAGATTCGTCGGTACCTCTACGGGGACGATGACCGCGTGCCGGTGTGGGCGGGATATTCTGTCGGTTACTCTATCGTGCGGTCTTACCTTGAAACGCATCCGGAGGCGCGCATTGCGTCAATCATCGGCCTGCCGGTACGCACCCTCTTTGAAGAGAGCGGGTTCGTGCCGGGGGGAGCGGAGGCGCTGGGTGACGGCACAGGTGGCATCAGACTGTTGCCGGAATGAGGGGATGCAAAATGTGAGAGGGGGGGGGGGGGGGGGGGGGGGGGCGCGCGCGGGGCAGGCGAAGAGAGAGAGAAAAAAAAAAAATAAAAAACAAACCGAAAACAAACAAACAGATAAGAAGGAGAGAGAGCGATAAAA
>VXMO01000062.1:0-1750 GCA_009841045.1 Dehalococcoidia bacterium | reverse complement strand
TGTCTTTTTTTTCTCTCTGTCGTCTTTTTTCCCCCCCCCCCCCCGGCCGTGTCCCCCCCCCCCCCCCCCCCCCCCTCTCTGATATGACTCCAGGCGTTCCCTGCCTGCCGTGTCCTGCGATAGATGGACGAAACGCGGGACGGGGAGGAGTGGCGGGTCAGGTTGTTACGCCCTGTGTGTCTACCGGTCTCATAGATAAGAACGCAGCCTCGGTATGCGAGGTTAGCAGTTGCGCAAAGGGTATTTGACCGTCTTTGCGCCGCATAACTAGAATTAATTGACCCGCAAATGGCCGCGGTGACGTGGTTTGCACGGGCTCAGTGGGCGGTTAGCTCAGTTGGTTAGAGCGCAGCGTTGACATCGCTGAGGTCAGAGGTTCAAATCCTCTATCGCCCACCATGAATTCGGTTTCCGTGCCGCAAGAGTCGTCGGCAAGGAGGTAGAGATGAAGCACCCACTAGTTGCAACTCTATTGCTCGCCATGTCCTGCGTGCTGCTTGTCGGGGCTGCGGCGGGCTGTGCGGGAGAAGATGAGCCTGAGACCTACCGCCTCGGCGTTATGGCGGCGCTGACCGGCCCGGGCGAGACGTACGGGAACCTCTCCCATCGGGCCATGCAGTTGGCGATGGAAGAAATCAATGAGGCCGGCGGCATCAATGGCACACCGCTTGAGTTGGTTGCCGAGGACTCCAAGTGCAACGCCCAGGACGCAATCACCGCCTACAACAAGCTGACGGACGTGGACAACATCAAGATCATCCTTGGCACGTCGTGCAGCGGGGCGATGCTGGGCGCCGCGCCCTTGGCAGAAGAAGACGGCGTTGTTCTCTTCTCCTCATCGGCAACGAATCCGGATATCGCAGACGCGGGCGACTACATCTTCCGCACGGCAATCAGTGACGAGAAACTGGGTATCGAGACGGGGAACCTGTTGTGGGCAGACGGCATCCGAACGCTGGCTACCATCTCCGAGCAGACTGACTATGCGGAGGGGGTGCGGCGTGGAGTGTCCGATAGATTCGAGGCTCTTGGCGGAGAGGTTGTCGGCTTTGAACGCTATCAGACCGAGACGCTGGACTTCAGAGCACAACTCACGATCTTGCGCGGCCTGAATCCGGACGGGCTGTTTGTTGCCGCGCAAGGCGAGGCCAGCGCGGGTTCAATTCTCAAACAGGCACGGGAGATTGGCTATGACGGCCCAGTCTATAGCGAGGTTGTTACCATCGGCTCGACTGCGCTTGAGGTTGCCGGAGAGGCGGCAACAGGCCTCAAGGCCGTCATTGCAGACCTGGACCCGGCCAACGACAGAGGCCAGAGCGTTCTCCAGGCCTTCCGGGCCAAGTACAATTACCTGACGCTGCCCTGGTACTTGGGTTCCGCCTATGACAGCGTGTATATCGCCGCGGAATGCCTCAAGGAGACGGAGGACGACCAGGACGCGGACGCGTTCCGCGATTGCCTGTATGACGTTACGTGGAGCGGGACGATCGGCAACAACTACTCATTCGACAGTCGCGGTGAGGTCGTGGGTCTTTCCAACGTCGTGATCGAGATTCTGCCGCTTGCCGAGCGGACTGAGGAGAACCAAGGCTATCGTGTCCTCGGGCCCGCCCCGACCGGATAGTCGCCAAGTCTTAGAGAAAACGGGCGGGGGGGGGGGGGGGGGGGGGGGGGGGGGGGGGGGGGGGTGGGGCTGGGGGGGGGGGGGGGGGGGGGGGGGGCGGGGGGGGGGGGGGGGGCGGGGGGGGGG
>VXMO01000054.1 GCA_009841045.1 Dehalococcoidia bacterium | reverse complement strand
ACAATTTCCACTAAGAGTCGGGAAGTTGGTTCTATCGACCTCTGAGATATCGAAGTCGCCTGACGTTCCCGTCGCTCCGCTGGCGCCATCCTCGAGTTCAGGCCAGAACTGCTCGAACGCTCGCCACCCGGTAAAGGACCGCCGCGCGTCGGCTCCCCCACCCCAGAACTTGATGCTCTGATATGCCGAAGGCACCGGAAGGAAGTACCCGGCATGGCGGTCCGTGCCCAACACTCCCGCATCACACAGATCCTGGGACAGCACGCAGCCATAGTCACCCGTCCGTCGGGCCACCTCCTGGGCCTTGGTCAGCATCTTCTGCAGGGCTGCATCATCAGGGCGGTCAGTCTTCCAATAGATATACAGCGATGTCCCTGCTCGATAGACCCCGCCCACTTCAGCGACGCCTTCGTTGTGCGCCCACTCAAGGACCTCGCAGTGCAGTGGGTCGTCGGACAATGCCCGACCGAAGCAATCGTCAGAGGGAGGCTGGCCAGATTCAGTCGTCTGCTCAGGTTGAGCCATTCCCCCGCAAGCGACCAACGTCATCGCGAACAGGATCAACAGCCCCATCGCCGTCCAAGACATGAACTGCGACCTAGCACCCTTGAAGATGGACTCCTGCATTCCGCCGCGCTGCCTCCCTGACACCCAGCATACGCATAGCCCGTCATTCCGAGCGTAGCCGAGGAATCCAAAGCCTCAATAGACCTCCAAAGCATGCCCCGTACTTGATACGGGGCCGGAACGCGGCGCGCCAACCCGGATCAAAATCAATCCTGATCGCGAACCTTGGCTGTAGGCACTGCCTACCCCCGCTATACTGTCCACACGCATATGGCCGACTTTGAACTGATCAAGAGCCTCGCCCGCAAGACGGACACCAAGATAGTCCTGCTCGTCATGGACGGTCTGGGCGGCATCCCCCACCCCAAGACGCTACGCACCGAGCTTGAGGACGCGCAGACAGACAACCTCGACCGTCTCGCCCGCGCCTCGCAGACCGGCCTCTCTATCCCCGTGGCCCATGGCATCACGCCCGGCAGTGGCCCCGGCCACCTTGCCCTCTTCGGCTACGACCCCATCAAGTACCTCATCGGACGCGGCATCCTCGAAGCCCTCGGCCTGGACATGGATGTCCGTGACGGCGACGTTGCTGCCCGAGGGAACTTCTGCACCATCGGCGAAGACGGCACGATAACCGACCGCCGCGCCGGCCGCATCTCGACCGACATCAACCGCGAGCTGGCTCAGCGGCTGAATGACATCAAGCTTGACAACGCCCGGCCCATCGTCGCCTCCGGCCGAGAACACCGACTTGCCATAATATTCCGCCCGGAGGACGGCGGACCGCAGCTCAGTGATGCCCTGACCGATAGTGACCCTCAAAGAGAGGGTTTAGCGCCCTTAGAGGTCACTTCAAGCGAGATTTTGGGCCAAAATACGGCCGATATTGTGAATTCCTTCCTTAAGGTTGCAATGTCCGTTATTGCTGATGCCCACCCCGCAAACGGCCTCGTTTTACGTGGTTTTGCGACAATTCCGAACCTCCCGCAAATGTCGGATGTTTACGCACTGAACCCTGCCGCAATCGCCGCTTATCCAATGTATCGGGGCCTCGCGAAGCTGGTGGGCATGAACGTCATTCAGACTGGCGACACCATTGATCAGCAGATTGAAACGGCACGTGAAAATTGGAATGCACACGACTTCTTCTTCATCCACTACAAATACACAGACAGCACTGGCGAGGACGGCGACTACGATGCGAAAGTAGCCGCCATCGAACAGCTGGATCAGGCTCTGCCTGCCCTACTCGACCTCGATCCTGATGTGTTGATCGTGGCGGGGGATCATTCAACACCCAGCGCCATGGCCGCCCACAGTTGGCATCCGGTTCCCGTGATGATTCGGTCGCGGCACATTGCTGCCGGTTTTTCGGAGGGGTTCACGGAGCGGGAATGCGCGAAGGGAATGCTGGGAACCATGGCGGCGACGGACATCATACCGTTGGCGCTCGCCAATGCCGGTAAGCTGGACAAGTTCGGCGCGTAGCGCCATCCCACTAGAGAGGTAAAGCCCATGCCATCGACGCGCACGCCGCTCATTGCTGGCAATTGGAAAATGAACACGACGCTTGCCGAGGCACGAATCCTTGCGTACAACGTCGTTCACATGGTCGGCGTTCCCAAGGGTGTTGACGTGGCCGTATGTCCACCATTCGTTTCCCTGCCCATCGTTGCCGAGGCGTTGCGCGGATCGCCCGTTGCGCTTGGCGCACAGAACCTGTATCCGGCAGAGTCAGGCGCGTACACGGGAGAGGTTGCGCCGAACATGCTGCAAGGGCTGTGCCGTTACGTGATTGTCGGCCACTCCGAACGCCGCGCCTATTTCGCGGAGGCTGACGAATTCGTAAATGCAAAGGTCCGCACCGCCCTCGAATATGACCTCACCCCAATCATGTGCGTCGGCGAAACACTGCAACAGCGAGAGGCGGGCGAAACAGAAGACATCCTCAGGACGCAAACATCCGGCGGATTGGCAGACGTGGACGACGTTTCGTCGGTTGTCATTGCCTACGAACCCGTGTGGGCTATTGGCACCGGTGTGGCGGCGACACCGGACGACGCGCGCGAGGGAATCGCCGTCATCCGCAACACAATTGCCGAGGCAGATGGGCAAGAGGCAGCCGACTCCGTCCGCATCCTCTACGGCGGCTCCATGAACCCGGAGAACGTTGCGTCATTGCTTGAACAGCCGGGCATTGACGGTGGGCTGATTGGCGGCGCGTCACTCAACGGAGAGCAGTTCGTTGCACTGGTGCGGGCGGCGGAAGAACGGGAGCGCGAATAACCCTTGCTCCATCCCGTTTCGGTTCGAACAGACCGCTCAGTTGTCTATACTGAACGCACGGCGTATACAGCCAGTCCTACCGACATCTAAATCAACAAACACCTACTACTGCCATATCGTCCTTACGGAACAGTCAAATCAGGAGGAAAGCAGCAGCATGTCCACAGGTTCTACCCTTCGCATCGGTCTCGTTGGCGCAGGCCGATTCTCACAGCGGCGCGTTGTGCCGGAACTCGCAAAGGTTCCCGGTGTAGAATTCGTGGCCGTCGCGAATAACAGCGCCGAATCGACCGCCCGTGTCGCCGAACAATTCAACGTTGCCACGCAAGCATCCTCCTGGCAGGACGTCGTTTCCTCGCCGGACGTTGACCTTGTTTTCAACGGCACCCAGGCTCCGCAACATCGAGACATCCTTCTTGGCGCGCTGGAGAACGAGAAGCATCTGCTCACCATGAACCCGCTGGCCATGACCGGCGCGGAGGGACGTGAAATCGTGGCTGCGCTTGAGGCGCGTCCGCAGCTGAAGGCGCGGCAGTATCCGGCATTTCCCGGCGGCCCATATGATCGTGAGGACGCGCTTGTCCTGCGACTTCTATCGGAGGGGCGCATCGGACGCGTTTTGAGCGCGGAGATGCGGTGGCACACACCTTTCCTTGCCTTCGGCAGCTACTTTGACATCCTGAATCGATGGCTCGGACGGCATCGACGTTTGCTGGTTGTTCGCAAGCAACACGAGGTGGACAACCGGCGCGTCGGCTTCTCAGCCATCCTCGCGGATCTTGGCGATGAAGTCGCCGTCCGCTACGTGCATGACAATCTCGCGCCGAAGGCCGCGCAGAACGCCCACATCGCCCTCCACGGCGAGGAGGGCACCATCGTCATTGAGGGCTATCCTGCCGACCCATTCTCATCCGTGCGCATTGCCTCAGGCGACGGCGAGGCTGAGGTCGTGCCGGTGCCGGACGATCTGCGGCAGGCATATGAGGACGAACGGCGCGTCAATATCGAGGAGCAATTCCTCGGTTGGGTGACGGGCGGCGCGGAACCGACTCCACTCCTCCTGACCCTGCAACAAGGCCTGCAATCCATTGACGCGGCGGAGGCATTCGTCGCCTCGATGCGGCAAGGAGGCGCGTGGGTGGAGTTGCCGCAAGACTAGATTCCTCGCATCTGCGCCCTATCGAGCAAAGTCAGATCTCAGCCATGGGCACACCAATCATTGCGCTTATTGGGGCCACGGCGGTTGGAAAGTCAGCCGTCGCAGTAGAACTCGCTCGACACATTGGCGGAGAAATCATCAACGCAGATAGCCGGCAGGTCTACCGTGGCATGGCAATCGGTACAGGCGTGCCCTCTGAGGAGGAACGCGGCGGCGTGCTGCACCATCTCTATGGTATATCCAAGCCGGATGACGACTTTTCCCTGGGACGGTTTCTCACTGCCGCCAAGTGCGCCATACAGGACATCCATGAGCGGGGAAAAACGCCAATCGTCGTAGGCGGCACGGGCCAATATGTATGGGCTTTGCTTGAGGGATGGAACGTCCCTGAGGTGGCGCCGGACCCGGACCTGCGGCAGGAGTTGATGGAACGCGCCGAAGCCGACGGGCGCGAGGTACTGCACAAGGAACTCCGCCGCCTGGACCCCGCCGCCGCGGAACTCATTCACCCCAACAACCTGATCCGCACCGTGCGCGCCCTTGAAGTTGTCGTGACAACGGGCCGCCCTTTCTCCGCGCAGCGCACCCAGACTGCCCCACCATGGGACATACGCATCACCGGTGTGAGCATGGAGCGCGACGCTCTGGACTCACGCATTGAACAGCGAGTTGACCGCCAATTGGAAGTCGGTTGGATTGACGAAGTTCGGTCTCTGTTAGCGGCTGGTTACTCGTCGTCGCTTTCATCTTTCCGCAGCATCGGCTACCGCGAAATCGCGGCACACATTGAGAGCGGCATGCCGTTTGATGAGATGCGGCAGACCATCATTCACAAGACACGTCGCTTCGCCCGCACGCAGTTCGCATGGTTCCGCCATGATGACGAGCGCATCACGTGGATGGATGCAGATGAAGAGTCAGAGCAGCTGGCCGAACAGACACAAGCCGCGTTGGGACTGTGACAGCTAACGACTGTATACTTGGCGCATGAACTTCACGAAGATGCATGGTACGGGCAACGACTTCATCGTTGTCGAAGGCGGTTCTGCTGAGGCTGATTCCACGAATTGGCCGGAGGTGGCGCGCGAGGCGTGCAGCCGCCGATTCGGTGTGGGCGCGGACGGCATCCTCGTCATTCGCCCCTCGGATGACGCCGCCCTGCGCATGCAGATCTTCAACCCGGACGGTTCCGAGGCGGAGATGTGCGGCAACGGCATCCGCTGCGTCACCAAGTACGCCATCGAGCGAGGAATTGTGGATGGCTCTGCGGTACGTAACGAGGCCGGTCTGCCCATTGAGACGCTCGGCGGGCTGATGACCGTTTGGCCGCAGAACGGCAGTGTGGGCGGAGCCATTGAAGCGGTGCGCGTCGGTATGGGCACGCCGATACTTGCACCCCGTGAAATCCCTGTCGCCGTGGAGGGCCTCGGGCCTGTGCAGGGTCACGCGCTGGAGATCGGCGGATATGCCCTGAACCTTTCCTTTGTTTCCATGGGGAATCCCCACGCCATCGCATTCATCGATACACCTGTTACGGACTTCCCGCTTGAGACCATCGGGCCGATGATGGAGAACCATCCTCTTTTCCCGGAGCGGGTCAACTTTGAAATCGTCAACATCCGGTCTCGCGAAGAGATAACCATGCGCGTGTGGGAGCGCGGCGCTGGCCTCACGATGGCATGCGGCACGGGCGCATGCGCCGTCGTTGTCGCGGCGCGCATCGCCGGGCTGGTGGATGATTGCGTGTCAGTGGAGTTGCCGGGCGGGTCGCTCACCATCGAGTGGGACGGCAACCCGGACAGCCAGGTTTACATGACCGGCCCTGCCACAAGCGTCTACACCGGTCAGCTACTCGTCAGCTAGCGCGCTCTCCGGTTCCGGTCTCGGCACTGGTCCCTGATTCAACATATGTCCGTCGGAGGCGAGCGGGCAGCTCTGGTCGCTTCATCGTCATATACATGTACAGCGAGATAATGGCCATTAAGCCAAGCGAAAAGAATGCCCACCGGTATCCTTCTGCGCCGTACTGATCAAACATGAACCCGGCGAAAATCGGCGCGAAAACCCCTCCAATTGCTGTAAACGTGAACTGCAGGCCCAGAAGCCGACCATAGATCTGCCTGCCAAACAGTTCGCCCAGGAGAGCCGAGCGTGGCGGGTTGCCGAGGCCGAACCCGAACCCGAAGAACACGGCGAAGATGACGGCTGTAATCGGGTCTCGCGCAAAGAAGAAGAAAACGGCGCCAATGATCTGCATCGTGAACGAGATCGACACGATCTTGCGCTTGTCATACATGTCGGCAAGGATGCCGCCCAGGATCCGCGCCGGGAAACTGGCGAGAGGCAGGAGCGTGATCAGTGCGGTGGCCCATTCATCGCTGAATCCGAACTCGTCCCACACCTTGAACTGGTGAATGATGAACGAGCCAAAGAAAATGAACCCGAAAATGTTCGCCACAACGTACTTCCAGTACGCCGCTGTTCTAATCGCCTCCTTCACTGTGAACGTCGTATCGGCATAGCGGTCATCACCATCCATTTCAGCGTATCGGGCTGCCTCAGCCTCGCTCATGCCATCCGGATGCAGCCCATACTTCTCAGGCGCGTCTCGCATCATCAGTCCGAGTGGCAGACCAACGACAAACGTCGTGATTCCCAGGTAGAAAAGCGCATCCCTCCATGCAAAGAGGGCGATCAAACCAACGACGAGTGGAACAAGCAGAGCGCTAACACCCGCTCCGTAGGACACAATGGCCATGGCCGTGCCGCGCCGACGGATGAACCAGGCGTTGACGGCGGTGTTGACCGTAAGGAAAGAGCCGAACGCGAGACCGAACGCCATCACTGCGAACGCGGCGAAGAAATGCCAGAGTTCCTGGACGTAACTCAATCCGATGAATCCGCAGCCAAGGATGAACATGCCGCCAAGCACGGACTTGCGCGGCCCAAAGCGGTCGACGACATATCCAACGATCGGGCCGAAAATGCCCTGTTCCGTCCGCTGAAAAGCGAATGCGATGGAAGCCACGGCAGTCGGCCATCCAAACTCGTCAATAATCTCCGCAAAGAACGGCGCAAAGCCGTAGAAGAACACGCCGGCCGTGTAGAAGAGGACGCCGAAACTGGCAATCGCCAACCACCAGCCGTAGAAGATGCGGTTGGGGTGAATCAGAACTGATAATGCAGCTTTGACGGCGACCTCCCAACAAAAACCAAAGCCCGCGAACGGGCGGACTGAATAAGTATAGCCCCGCTACGCTACCGGGCGGCACATTCTCGTCTGATCGCGTGTGAACCATCCCGTCGGCGGGGACGGAGCAGAAGTTTATCTCGGCCGTGTAACGGTTAGTGTTAGCGGCACCGAAAGGCTCAGAATCGCAGCGACAATCACGAACCCGATTACGTAGCTGTCCGTCTGATCATAGAGCCAACCGATAGCAACCGGCGACATGATGGCCGGTAACGAGGCCAGTCCCTGCTGAATACCGGCTACCCGTCCAAATATCGCCAATCCCCAGTACTCTGCCTGAAGCGCTAGCCGCACCGATGACTGTGACCCGATTGCGCTCCCCAGAAGAAATCCGGCAAGTATCGTCAGCCACGGAATGGTAGACATGGGTATCAGCACAATTGCGATCCCCTGCACCGTGATTCCCACGGCAAGCACTACGCGCTTGTCCACGTAGTCAGCTATCGTCCCGGCGATGACGCGGATGGGAATGCTGGAGGATGTCTGCCATGCGAACATGAAGGCGATGAACTCCTTTGAGAATCCATTCTTCTGCAGAATCAGCGCCTCAAACGTGATGATGGACCAGGAGCCGCCCAGCAGCGCGCTTGCGATGACGTACTGCCAGTAGCCTCGGCTGCGCAGCACGTCCCGCAGTGTGAAATTGGCCTCCGGCAAGATGTTTGCACGGGACGACGGCGCGGTTTGTTCCTCGGGGGCTTCTCCGCCGTCAGGCTCCATCCCATAGTCCTGTGGCCTGTTGCGGATGAGGGGAATCAGGAGCATCCCGACAACCCAGAACCCCACGCCCGCGCCAAACAGGACGGATCGCCACCCGAATTCCGGGATAATCCACGCCCACACTCCTGCCAGCAGACCGGACATGCCCGGTCCAACAATCATGATGCCGTTGGCGCGTCCTCGAAATCGCCGAAACCATGCATTGACCGCCGCTGCCGTGACCATGAACGACCCGGCGCTAAGGCCGAATGCAAAAACGATGAAGACCCCATAGTACTGCCAGATGTTTTCGATCTGACTCATCAGCATGCAGCCGCCGCCAGACACGAAGTACCCGACAATCAGAATCTTGCGGGCTCCGTATCGATCAACCAGGTAGCCGGTCAAGGGAGCGGTGATGCCGGATTCAAGCCTCTGTAGTGACGGCCCGATGCCCGCCAGCGCCTGCGACCATCCAAAGTGCCTCACCATCGCGGCGAAGAAGTTGGAGAAGCCCCAGAAGCCGATGCCGTCCGTGTAAGCTGCGAGGCCCGTTCCGGCCAACGACACCCACCAGCCGTAAAAGATCTGCCGCGGGTGCCGCGCGAACATCCACGCCGTCATAACCGCTTTCTGGGTCCTCATGTCGTGGCAAGCCTCACTCCATCAGCGGTGGTGCTCTTCGGGCGTGTCATCGTGAGCGTCAACGGAAGAGAGATGCTCAGAACCGCAGCGACGATCATGAATCCAACAAGGTAACTGCCTGTCTGGTCGTAAAGCCAACCGATTGCGAACGGCGCAATGATGGACGGTATGGATGCCAGTCCTTGCTGAATGCCAACGACGCGCCCAAAGATTGCCAGGCCCCAATATTCAGCCTGCAAGGCAAGCCTCACAGATGACTGTGAACCAATAGCGCTGCCCAGCAAGAACCCCGCTATCATCGCAATCCACAGTTCAGTCGCCAAGGGGAATAGCACGATCGCTACGCCCTGCACAATGATGGCGACCGCAAGGACAACGCGCTTGTCTATGTAGTCGGCGACCGTGCCCGCGACGACTCGAATAGGAATACTGGAGGAGGTCTGCCAGATGAAAACGAGTGCAATAGCCCTGTCCGTTAGACCGTTCTCACTCAACATCAGTGCCTCGAACGTGATGACCGACCAAGATGCGCCGAGCAGGGAGCTCGCGATAACAAATTGCCAGTACCCCCGGCTTCGCAGAACATCCCGCAGGGCATAGTTGGCGTCAGGCAGCACGCTGCTTCGGGCAGTTGGAGCAGTCTCGCTTTCGGGAGCCGGGCCGCCGTCCGGCTCCATCCCATAGGCCTCCGGTCTGTTGCGAATCAGGGGAATCAACAGCATACCGACGACCCAGAACCCGATACCCGCGGCAAACAGCACCGTGCGCCAACCGAATTCCGGTATGACCAGCGCCCAAAATCCAGACAAGACTCCCGACAGTCCCGGCCCCACAAGCATGATGCCGTTCGCGCGTCCCCGATAACGGCGGAACCATGCATTGATCGCCGCCGACGTCACAGTGAAAGCGCCCGCGCTGAGACCGAACGCAAGAATGATGAACGAACCATAATATTGCCACAGGTTCTCGATCTGGCTCATCAGGATGCAGCCGCACCCCGCCGCGATGTAGCCGATAACCAGCACCTTGCGAGCTCCGTATCGATCCACCATCGCGCCGGTAATTGGGGCGGCGATACCAGATTCAAGCCGATGCAGGGACGGTCCAATGGCCGCGATAGCCTGCGGCCAACCGAAGTGGCGAACAATGGCCGCAAAGAAATTCGTGAATCCCCAGAAGCCGATGCCGTCCGTGTAGGCGGCGAGACCGGTTCCTGCCAGCGTCACCCACCAGCCGTAGAAGACCTGGCGCGGGTGCCGCGCAAACATCCATGCCGTCATGACCGCCTTCTGCGTTCTCATGCGGTCGCGAGCCTCACTTCATCGGCAGCGCCGGTCTGGGGTCTCGTCATCATGAGGATCATCACGACGGCAAGCGTGAGCGGGACAATGAGTACCGCAAAGGCAGTACGATATCCGAACTCATCCGCCAGCCAACCGACGAGCACGGGAGAGATTAAGCCGCCGATAGCCCCCGCTCCGATTTGCAGGCCCATCAGGGAGCCAAAGATGTTCCGTCCCCAATAGTCGCCCTGCAAGGAAAGACGCGCCGCGTTGCTGCCACCCCACCCCGTGCCGTAGATAACCTCAAAGATGATCGCCACCCAGATGTTGGCGATAAGGACGAAGAGGATTCCGCCCGCCAGTTGAAAGCTCAGCATGGCTGCGACCACTAACTTCTTGTTGAACCTGTCGGCAAGCGCGCCTGAGAAGAATCGCATCGGGATGCTGGCGAGAGTGAAAACAACGACCATTGCACCCGCCGTCTCCATGGAGAAGCCGTAGCTGACAAGCGCGGGGATGTGGTGGACGACCATTGCCGTGATGGCAACTTGCTGCATGGAAAGAGCGCCGACATAGAGCAAGTATGAACGACTCAACAGGATGGACCGCACCGCCCCCGGCGACGGTTCAGGCTCAGCCGCCTCTCCGATTTCTCCTGATTCCGAGTCGTCTGTCTTCGGTGGATCACCGTCCATTCGGAGGCCGTAATGTTCCGGTCGCCTTCGGAGAACCATCGCGAGCGGAATGCACGTCACCCACGTTCCGATGCCCGTGAACAGCGCGGCGTCGCGCCAGCCGTACTCCCCTATCAGCACAACCAGCAGCGCCGTCATGATGCCGCCAAAGCCCGGCCCCATGAACGTCAGCCCAAACGCCTTGCCCCGATTGCGCAGGAACCAGTTGCTGACGGCTGTCGCCACCATCACATAGGATGTCGCGCCCATGCCGCTACCGATAAGAACGAAAGCGACATAGTATTGCCACGCGTGCTCAACCTGGCTCAGGACAATGAATCCCGCCCCGCCGCTGAACATCGCCGCCGCCGTCACGAGTCGAGGTCCGAACTTGTCCGTGAGCGCGCCGATGGTCGGACTCAGAATCGCCGTGAACACCGCCATCATCGCGGGCCCGCGCGACACCTGCTCACGCGTCCAGTTCAGATCGATTCGAATGCTGTCAAAGAATGCGCTGAAACCGAAGAAACTGACGCCCGTCGTATAGAACATCAGGTACATGCCGGACAGCGCCATCCACCAGCCATAGAAAAGCCGCGGACGACGGCGGCGCGGGGGCATTCGTGTCTCAGCAGACATGCCCCATGCTAGGCGTGGGCGTATGCCAAACACAAACATAAATGGCAGTCAGCGCGATTGTTACAATAGATTTCAGCGCGCAGTCCAACAGTCAGTTCAGTTAGCAGAGGAGACCCAGCCGAATGCCACTACCAGAGCAGGCGCGTCGTGTCGCGCAGCTACCCCCGTATCTCTTTGTGGAGGTCACGCGCAAGATCAACGAGAAACGCGCCCGCGGCGAGGATGTCATCTCTCTCGCCATCGGCGACCCTGACCTGCCCTCCCCCCCGCACATTATCAGCGCACTGGTCACCTCATTGGAGGACGTTGCCAATCACCGCTACCCGGAGTCCGACGGCCTGCCGGCATTCCGCCGCTCCGTCGCGGACTGGTACAAGAAGCGATTCGGCGTGGAGTTCGACCCGGATACAGAAGTCTTGCCCACCATCGGCTCAAAGGAGGGCATCGCCCACATCGCGTGGTGCTATCTGGATCAGGGTGACATCGCTCTGGTGCCTGATCCCGGCTACCCGGTCTACAGCGTCGGTACGATGCTGGCCGGTGGCGAGTCGTACTACATGCCGCTCCATCGGGAGACCGGCTTCCTGCCTGATCTCGACGCCATCCCGGAGGATGTGGCCCGCAAGGCCAAGCTGCTGTGGATCAACTACCCCAACAATCCGACGGCTGCTGTCGCAGAGTTGGATTTCTATGAGCGGGTCGTGGAGTTCGCCAAGAAGTACGACATCGTGGTCTGCCACGACGGCCCCTACACGGAGGTCGCCTTTGACGGCTACAAGCCTGTGAGCTTTATGCAGGTGGACGGAGCCAAGGATGTGGGCATCGAGTTCCACTCATTGTCCAAGTCGTACAACATGACCGGCTGGCGCATCGGCATGACCGTCGGAAACGCCGAGGTCACGAACGCGCTGATGCGCATCAAGTCCAACGTGGATTCAGGCGTCTTCCAGGCCGTGCAGTTGGCCGGCATCGCCGCGCTGGAGGGGCCACAGGACACCATCAATCATCATAACGCCGTCTACCAGGCAAGGCGTGACAAGCTCATTCCAGTGCTGCGAAAGATGGGCCTTGAGGTCGATCCACCCAAGGCGAGCCTGTACGTTTGGGCGAAGCTGCCGGACGGGGCGCTATCCGGCGACTTTGCGTCCCGTCTCATCGAAGAGGCGAACGTTGTGGTGACGCCCGGCCGCGGCTACGGCGAGGCGGGTGAGGGATACATCCGCTGCTCGCTAACTGTCGGAGACGACGCCCTTGACCGCGCGCTTGAGCGGCTAAGCAACGTCAACGTCTCAGATCTGCTCTAGGTGACGAACGGACATGGCTGGAGCGAGAGGAACGGGGCGCAGAATGACCACCGTCAGCCGGTACAGCGCAGATGAAGAACGTGTGATGCTCGCTCTGGCATGGGCGGATCATTCCATGACGTTGTCGGAGTTATCGGCCAGCCTAGAGACCTCTGCGGAGGATTTGCGGGAAGCGATGCGTTCTCTTTATCGTCGCCATTTCCTGCTGATTTCGCGGGGTATTCGACAAATTGAGGATACTTACCTGCTTTCACGACCTGCCCGCGACTACGTCAGCCGTCACCTGCTCCCCAAGACGCCGAGCAAACTGCCGATCGAGGAACTCAGGATCGCGAACAGGCGGCGCTAAAGATCCGCGTTGAACGCAAACCAGTTGACCCACCAGTAGTAAGTGATGTAAGCGCCCGCGCCGATGAGCATGACCGGGCTCGCCCACTCCACAATCGGCATCGCCTGGCGAATCACCACGCGGATAAGGTCCTTGAAGACTGCTGCTCCCAGCGTCAGGCCAATCAGGCCCACGCCCATTCCCGCGCCGTAGATCAGGAACATGATGAATGCCGCATAGCCACCGATGACCTGCCCTTGCGCGAGAATGGCCAGGAAGATGGGGAACGTGCAGCTCAGCGTGGCAAGCGCATACGCTAGCCCGAACAGGAAAACGGAGGTCAGTCCCCGGCTCCCGGTGCCCCAGTTGACGCCAATGGTCGGGATGAGCGCGATGGAGCGCTTGTTCACTAGCATGAATACGATCATGTACGCGCCCAATAACACGAGCGCGACGCCAACGATGATCGCGATGTAGGGAATGATGTCCCGCAAGATAGTTCCCACCGCGCTCCACACAACGCCGAACGTGCCGAACAAGAACAGGAACGCTAGTGCCGCCGTGCCTCCCACGAGCATCGCCTGACCAAGTCGAAGCGCGATGGGCCGCTCCTCGTAGCCTTCCTCGCGCGAGCCGATGTAGTAGCCGATGTACGCGGGCAGCATTGCTACGCCACACGGGCTGGCCAGCGCGACAAAACCGGCGCTGAAGGCGAAGGCAAAGGGGAGATTGAACATTATCCGGCCCTCATATACCAAAAGTATACGGGCGCGGCATTAGGATTGTCGGTTTGCGCCGACGGCGTTCGCTGGGATCGAGGACGCTGTCCTAGACGTTGACGGCCTCTTGGTCAATAACGGCGCAAGACATCAGGCGTTCAGTGGTCTCCATGAGCATGGCGTCGCCAAGAGCCAGGATGTCCCTCACACGCTGATCTGTGACCGAATAGAAGACGTTGCGGCCACGCCGGTCCGCGTCAACGAAACCGCACCAGCGGAGGCAGGAAAGGTGACTGGATACGCGGCCCTGCGGCGCTCCCAGCATCTCTACCAGTTCCGAGACGCTGCGCTCTGACTCCAGCAGGATGCGGAGGATTCGCAGTCGCGTCGGGTCTCCAAGTCCGCGGAAGAATCGGGCCGCCGCTTCAGCCCCGGAGGGAGCATTAATCATGGGGCCCGTTGGCGTAAGGGTCAGTACGTGCATTGCGCTCATTCTGTAAGTCCGTCCAATCCCGGTTCTTCCGTTCGTCCTACCCTGTCCATTCCAGCGGGTGCGCATAAACGCTCCTCACATGGCATGGACTCCTTAACTATATCGTATGTCGCAGGGGGAGTCCGTCCGTACAATTGAAAGCACATGCACGCGCCCATTCTTTCTCAGACTCTCGATCGACGCTTGTCGACCCTTTTGCGACATGCGGCCCTTCTTGTCGCGGTCAGTGTTGTCGTGCTGGCAACAGCCTGCGCTGGCGAGCCGACTCCAACTCCGACACCCGAACCCACTGCCACAAGCACGCCGACGGCAACACCTCCTCCAACCCCAATCCCGAGCCTAACGACCGTCCACACGCCTCGCCCAATCAGCCTGCCCACAGATGAAGCTTCACATACCGACCCGGTGGAGTGGTGGTACTACAGCGGCACCATGGAAGACGCGAGCGGCAATGACTATGGATTCCATTTCGTCATATTCCAGGTGACGAACCCGGAAAACGGCGATGCAGGCTACATGTCTCACGCATCCGTGTTTGACGTGGCCGCGGGTCTCAGGGAACAATCTGTGCGATTTGGGGTGGGCGCGCAGCCGCAGCCGGCGACGGGATTTGAATTCTCCGTGGGGGACTGGACACTCAGCGGCGACAACGGCACACACTCATTCGCGGCAGCAACGGACACCTTTGCGTTCGATCTCACCGTGGATGCAAATAAGCCTGCCGTCCTCCACAACGAGACCGGCTACCTGGAGGCGCTGAACGGTTGGACCTACTACTACAGCTGGACAGATATGGATCTGCTCGGCACGCTCACCGTCAATGGGCAGGAGCTGGGCGTCATCGGCGAAGCCTGGATGGACCACCAATGGGGCGACTTTGTCGTCAGCGGATATCCGAGCGGCTGGCAATGGTTCGCGGTCTCCATGGACAACGACTATGAGTTGATGGTGGCCGAAGCCCGTGAGTCCGATGGGCAGGTCATCACATACAGCACGCTGGTTGACCCGTCCGGCATGACAACACACATCGATGGCCAGGACATCACAATCGACGTTCTCAACACGTGGACAAGCCCACACACGGGCGGAGAATACCCGGCCGGATGGCGCATCATGATTCCCGCGCACGAACTCTCGATGACCCTCACTCCCCTGCTGGACGACCAGGAATTCACACTCGCCTTCCCGCCGAACACGATCTACTGGGAGGGGCTGACGGAAACGGACATCACATTCGGCGGCGAGCCAGTCGGCGCTTCCGCCTACGTGGAACTTGTGGGATACGCGCCGCCCCCGACACCGACTCCTTGAACGGAACACTTGAGTGTAATTTCGGGGTCTGGCGCTATTCGTCGTCCTCGTCCTCTATTCCATATGTGCGATATGTCGCGCCCCAACGGTCTGAGTGTTTATACGTGAGGTCCTCCAATAGACCGGAAAACTGCGGCGTGTCGATGGGATCAGTCGTCATGATGTACGCATCCTCGTCGTTGTCCGAGTAGTAGCGCTTGCGCCGCCCAACAATCTTGAAACCGTACTTCTTGTAGAGATTCTGGGCGACTTCATTGGACACTCGAACCTCCAGCGTCACGGCGTGGCAATTGAGCAACTTACTCGCCTCCACTGCGCCGATGATGAGCAGTTCGCCTATCCCCTGCCCTCGATGCGACTTGCGGACGCCCACACTCGTCACATGGCCCTCATCAATGACTGCCCACAGGCCGAGATAACCGGCAATCAACTCCTCGGTTGGGGGCGGCATGTCCGTGCTGACACCAAGGAGTCGCTTGACAGTGTTCGTGATTCGCCCGCCGCGTCCTCGCCGGTTACCTCCCGGTTTGTCTGTGGGTGGAAGATCATTCTTGCGGGCATAATCGTCATAGGGTGAATCATGGGCAACTGCAACCAGATAATGTGCATACTTCCGTTCACGCAGATCGCGTCGGAACGGCGGCGCGTACCTGTTCTCCGGGAACGCGTCACGGTCGATCTGCACGGCCTGAGTGATGTCGCCCTCATGCATAGGGCGCAGCAGCCAGGGCATTGCGTCTAACGCGTTGTTGTCCATCATTAATCTCCCGCCACCTGCAAAGAGGATAAAGTGAAACAGTCGTCAAAGGGCAGCTAACCCAAAGAGGAACCCAAACGTTATCTGGATGTAGTGAATGAACCAGGAGCCGGCACGCATTCACTCGGGGGCGGAGACATCACTGACTGATGGTGACATCGCAGCCATTGTTCAGCAGGCGCAGAACGGGGAGGCAGCGGCGTTTGGGCAACTCTATGAAATCTATTCCGACAGGGTCTTTCGATACGTCGCATATCGCGTAGACAGTGACGCGGACGCGGAGGACATCACGGAGGACGTTTTCATTCGCATGTTGGAAGCAATCGGATCATTCAAATGGAGGAATGTGCCGTTCTCGGCGTGGCTGATGCGCATCGCGCACAACCGCGTTATTGACCACTACCGTCGTGGTCGGCTCCGCACGGCAACGCCACTCGATGACGCGCCGCCCCTCGCCTCGCGTGACCGAGACCCACAGGAAAGGGTAGACACATTCTCAGACCTTCAGGAGTTGCGGGTGGCGATGGCAGGCCTAACAGACCTGCAGCGACAAGTTATATCCCTGAGATTCGGCTCGGACCTGTCAATCGCTGAGACCGCTCACGTGATGAATCGCAATGAAGGCGCGGTAAAGGCGTTGCAGCACAGCGCAATTCGAGCGCTGCGTCGGCTTATGCTGCCAAGAAATGCGGATGCTGGTGAAACGCCATGACGACATTGCAGCCTGATGACCCTGCTCTTTCCGAGGTTATAGATGAATGCTTGGAGGCACTGAAGCGCGGTGAATCCATTGATGACTGTCTGAGCCGTCATCCGGACATCGCGGACGAATTGCGCCCTCTGCTGACCGCCGCCGTGGCAATGGCTGACGTTGCTCCAACCCGTGATGACACAACGCGGCGCGTGGCGCACACGCGCTTTGAGGGCGCGGTGCGGCATCATCTCGCCACGAATCAGCGCTCAGCGTCCGGCCGATTCTCAATTCGTGACTGGTGGAACACCCGTGCCTCCGGGTGGACACGCATTTGGGCCGTTGGATTCGCCAGCATGGCGCTCTTTGTTGTCCTCAGCACGGGCGCCGCGGCTTATGCCTCCACAGACGCACTGCCTGACAGCCCACTCTATCCCGTGAAGCGCGCTACGGAGCACGCCCGTCTCGCAATCACCTTCTCAGACGAGAGCCGGGCCATCTACCACCTTGAACTCATAGAACGGCGCACGCTGGAACTGGCAGCCGTTGCCGAATCCGGTGATCAGGCACGCGCGGAGGAACTCAGTCGTGACGTGCTCAAGAACATCGAGTTCGCTCGTGTCGAGGCCGGATACATGGAGGCCGATGTTGCACAGGCAGAGGCCGTGCAACAGACAGATGCCACTGGTCAATTGAGCGACGAGGCAGCAGCGCCGACAATCGCGGTTGCCGCTGATGACGGTGACGCAAGCTCTGCGGAGGTCACCGATATCGTGCAGGTCCGTGTGGACCCGCGTCTTCGCGCATACATCGAAGCCGAGCGAGAAACCGCCGCCCGCGCGTACGCCACGCTTCAGATTGCGCACCAAATCGCTCCACCACATATGCGTCCGCACGTCTTGAACGCCCTAACCCTCGCGGAGCAACGCTACAGAACAACCCGTTTCCCCGGCGAGCCTGCGCCCATCTCCCGGACGCTCTTCGCGCAGGGAGTTGTCCGCATCACTGACAGCGGCATGACCATCAGCGGCAAACTCCCATTTGAGATCTCGCACAATGCCCTTGGCAACCGCCCCCCGCAGGATGGCGATGTTGTTGCCGTGGGAGGATACGTTCGGGACGACGGTGTGCTTCTTGTTCTGCGCCTCTATGCGTTCGAAGCGGAGGGGGTTGTGGAGGATCAGATCTGGCTTCAGTCTGAAGCGCTAGGCCGGAACGAAGATGTCCTCTTTATCCCCGGGTTCAACGTCTCAGTGGACGATTGGTCACAGGTAGGGCCCCCCGCAACTGACCAAGGTAGTTGGGTCTATGTACAAGGAACCGTGACCGATTACGGGGCAGTTAATGGGGAAGAAATCAATCTGCTTGGGGCGGGGCCGATTCTCTTTCCGCAACCATAGAGTCAACCCGGGTCGCTTAAGTCGGGCAAAGTGAACGTAACTCGCGCTATACTTGGATGTTATGAACCGTCCCGCCCAAAAGTCGGGCGTTTGGTATAACGTTCGGATATTCTTACGGCTCCAGACATTCCTCGTGCCGTATTGGCATAGGGCAACGCTCACGTATGTCCTGCTGTTCATTTCCAGCGCAAGTGCCCTGGTCATTCCGTGGCTCTTTGGGCAAGCAGTCGACCGACTTGTTGAGCAGGCGTCGTTAGGCACCATTTTCACCGTTGCCGCGTGGATCCTGGTTGCGGCCATCATCCGCGGAGCTACTTCGTACGGCCAGAGCTATTTCAGCCAGGCCGTCTCCCAGCTCGTTGCGTACGACCTCCGCAACGCCATGTACGACCGATTCCAGCGACAGAGCTTCTCCTTCTTTGATACGTCACGCACAGCCGAACTGATGTCGCGGGCGACGGCGGACGTGGAGTCCGTACGCATGCTGATCAGTTTCGCGTTGGTCCGCATCGTTCAAGTCGCCGTGATGCTCCTGATGGTCACGGTTGTGCTGCTTCAATCCAATTGGCAGTTGGCATTGGTGACTTTAGCCGTCCTGCCGTTCATTGCGTACCGCACCACGCGAACAAGCCGCCGCTTGCGGCCCGTCTGGCTCTCCGTGCAGCAGGAAATGGCTGCCTTGAGCACCGTCCTCCAGGAAAGCTTGTCCGGAATGCGTGTGGTGAAGGCGTTTGGACGCGAAAAAGAGGAGACGGAGCGATTCAACAAGCAGGCGCACATACTCTACGAGCGGAATATCACGGCCAACGATGAACAGGCCCTCAACACGTCGTTGATGACATTCTCCGTCTACTTTGCAGCGGGCATCCAGTTACTCTACGGCGGGTACATGGTCATGCAAGGTGATCTCACACCTGGCGACCTCACCGCATTTCTGTTCTATCTGCTGACGATTACGGTTTACGTCCGCATGATCGGCTGGCTCGGCAATCAGCTTTCCCGCGCCGTCGCCTCCGGTGAACGCATCTTTGAGATTCTGGACGCCCGTCCTGAGGTGCGCGAGAAGCCGAACGCCACCGACAACGCCGTTGTGGCCGGCCGGATTGCATTCAACAACGTCTCGTTCGGATACGGCGGACGGGATGACGTGCTGCAGGACGTAACCTTTGTGGCGGAGCCCGGGCAGGTCATCGCCGTAGTCGGGGCAACGGGCAGTGGCAAGACAACGCTCGTCAGCCTTATTCCAAGGTTCTACGACCCGACGCGCGGCGCAGTCGTCATCGACGGCGAGGACGTGCGGAACATGACACTGGATCACCTGCGCGGCTCAATCGGCCTTGTCCAGCAGGATGTCTTCCTTTTCTCGGCGACAATCCGCGACAACATCGCCTATGGCGTGCCTGAAGCGCCGGAGGAGGAAATCATCGCCGCGGCCAGCGCCGCCCGCTTGGACAGCTTTATCCGCAGCCTGCCCGACCAATATGACACGTGGGTGGGCGAGCGCGGCATCAACCTCTCCGGCGGACAGCGGCAACGGCTCGCCATCGCCCGAACCCTGCTGCTCGACCCGCGCATCCTGATCCTGGATGATTCCCTCTCCAGCGTGGACGCCGAAACGGAGAGATCAATCCAGCAGGCGCTCGACCGCGTAATGGAGAACCGCACGACAATCGTCGTCGCTCAGCGGTTGGCCAGTGTTCTGCGAGCCGACCAGATTCTCGTGTTGGATCAAGGCCGCATCGTCCAACGGGGGACCCACGCGGAGCTTATCGCGTATCCCGGGCCCTATCGCCAGATCTACGAACTACAGCTACGCCACCAGGAAGAGGCTTACCAGGCCGCCCCAGATGCAATAACCGTTGGAGGAACGCGGCCATGATGGGCGGCGGGGGCGGAGGAGGCGGTTACGCCAACTACGACGGCTGGGACGATGAGACTCTTGGCGCAGTCTATGACAAGCGCATTCTCGTCCGGCTGATTCCCTACATCGGCCAATTCAAGCTGTGGGCCGCGATTGCCGTCATCGGTATGCTGGCCGCGACGTTCAGCAGTGTCGCAATGCCCTTGTTTATCGGCCTCACCGTTGATACCGCCATCGCCACCGGCAACACTGCGCGGCTGGCGTGGATGGCGGGCCTGTTCTTCGGACTCGTCGTAATCAATGCCATCGGCCTGTGGCTACAATCACGCTACATGGCCAAGGTCGCGCACGCGATGCTCGTCAACATCCGCACTCAACTCTTTGGCCACCTCCAGAAACAATCGTTGAGCTTCTATGACAAGCAGCAGGTGGGGCGGCTCATGTCCCGGGTCGTCAGCGACGTTGAGCAGATTCAGCAGGTCATGACAGGCGGCATCATCGGGACGCTCAGCGATGTGCTAACCCTAGTTGGCATCGTCGTCATTATGTTCGTCATGGATTGGTCACTTGCCTCGGTTACGCTCAGCGTTGTCCCTGCCCTTATCGTCATTTCGATCTTCTGGCAACGGCGGGCACGTGTGGCATTCCTCCGTGTACGCCGAGCCATATCCGTCGTGAACGGGAGCTTGCAAGAGAACGTTTCCGGCGTACGCGTCGTCCAGAGCATGAATCGCGAGGACGAGAACATGCGCCGCTTTGACCAGATCAACTACGACCACCTTGACGCCAACCTGCGTGCCTCCCGCCTGACTGCGGGCATGTTCCCGGCGGTAGAGATTATGGTCGGCATTTCGATGGCAGTAGTGATCATCTACGGTGGATGGCAGGTATTGCAGGGCGCTCTGACAGTTGGATTCCTGGTGGCGTTCACACTGTGGGTGCAGCGGTTCTTTGATCCCATCCGCAACATCACCATGCAGTACACGGAACTTCAGCGCGCCATGGCATCCGGCCAGCGCATCTTCGAGCTGTTAGACACTCAGCCGCAGGTCGCGGATAAGCAAGGCGCACAGGCCATACCACCTATCAAGGGACGTGTCGCATTCGAGAACGTTTCATTCTCATACGCAGACGACATACCGGTGCTACGGAACGTCTCGCTTGATGCGGAGCCGGGCGAGACCATCGCGCTCGTGGGTGAGACAGGCGCGGGCAAGACGACGTTCGTCAGCCTCATCGCGCGCTTCTACGACGTAACAAGCGGGCGCATCACCATTGATGGCCTTGACGTGCGAGACGTACAGCATGAGAGCCTCGCGCACCAGATGGGCATCGTACCGCAGGAACCGTTCCTGTTCTCAGACACCATCGAGGCGAATATACGATTTGGAAAACCCGACGCGACACGCGCGGAGGTGGAGTCGGCGGCGCGGGGAGCCGGACTGCACGAGATCATCATGCACATGGATAACGGCTACGACACGGAGCTTCAGGAGCGCGGCGCGAACCTCAGCGTCGGCCACCGGCAGCTTGTCAGCTTCGCCCGCGCCATCCTCGCCGATCCCCGCATCCTAATCCTCGATGAGGCGACGGCCAACATCGATACACGCACCGAGGCCCGCATCCAGGACGCGCTGCGGCGGCTCCTGCCGGGCCGCACGTCATTCGTCATTGCCCACCGGCTCTCCACCATTCGTGAGGCGTCACGCATCGTGGTCATGGACAACGGCGCGATCGTTGAAAGCGGCACTCACAATCAACTGCTGGCCAATAACGGCATCTACGCCCGCCTCAACGCAATCTCTTACGCGGTGGAGTCAACAAACGGACACACCACCCCATCCGCTGCTCTCACCGCCCCCGCAGGCGGCGCGGAGGACGCGGCGGAAGACAACTAACGGAACTCAGGCTACTCCTTTACATATTCCGCCAGCCGCTCCAGTGCCGCCTTCCAATAAGCCCGCCGCGCTTCCACGTCATCTGAACCGACCAGCTTTGACTGCATCACCGTGATGCGGCTCTTGTTGTCGCCGCTCGCGTAGTAGCTGATATCAAGGCTCGTTTCGGTGCCGTCGCCGTCCGTCCACGTCGCGCGGGTTGTTTTCTCAGGTGTGTCCTTGCGCACGGTGATTGGTGCTTCCGGCAGCCATTGGCCCCGACGCGAGAGATCGGTAAAGGCACCATAGATGTCCGAAAGGGGCACAGGGAGTGTCTTGCTCACGCTGACCTGGTAGCCCCGCGTGGTCTGATGCCGCTCCCGCATCCCGCGGGACCGCTCATAGTTGACGGTCACATGTTGGCTCCACCATGGAGAGACGCCGTGCTCCTCCCGAAGCATCGTCGCGATCTCCTTGTGCGTCAGGTCCCGCGCCCCCGCCGCATCCAGGATGGAGTTCCACTCCTCCGGGCTCTTGCCCGTGGCCTTAATCACAGCCTCCGGAGAAGCCTCGGAACGACTCTTACGTGTAGTCATGGTGTTTAGTGTAGCGCAGCACGGTATCCCCCATTGACCACCTATACGCCCTCCAATAGAGTGGTTATAGTCACCGACCGACTGGTCAGTCGGTTTTGTATGGAGGACGAACATCTCAACGGTTTCAGACGGCGGAAAGGCCGCCACACGCGAGCGCATCCTCGAAGCCGCCGCGCAGGTCTTTGCCGACTCCGGTTACCACGGCGCAAGCGTCGATGACATCGCCCATGCCTCCGGCGGCTCCAAAGGCGGCATCTATTTCCATTTCCCCGGCAAGCGCGAGATTTTCTTCGCGCTCGTCAATCGGTTCGCAGATAGGCTGCTGTCCGATGCGCATGAATCAATCGAAAGTCGGAGCAGCGGTGTTGAGCAGGCCGGCGCGGTAATTGAAGCGACGCTTCAGACCTTTGCAAATCATGCCCGGCTCGCCAAGGTGCTGATGGCCGTTGGTTTGGGCCCCTCCTTTGATGAGCCGCTGCTGACCCTCCATGACCGCTTTGCCGCGCTGATTCGCGAGCGGCTGGACGCCGCCGTTGCTGACGGCTCCATCCCGCCACTCGATACAACCCTTGCTTCCTACGCGTGGATGGGCGCACTGAATGAGATCATCCTCCGGTGGCTGTACACTGGTGAGCCGTCGCCACTTACATCAGCCGCGCCGCAATTGAAGTCGATCCTGCTTTCAAGCGTGGGAGTGAGAACGGCGGGCACCTCATCCACCGGCACGGAGACTGACTAAACATGGCACAGGCATATCGAGACCTAAGCGAGTTCATCAAGTTCCTTGAGGGACGCGGCGAACTCAAGCGCATCACGGCGCCCGTCACGTGGGATCTTGAAATCACGGAGATTACGCAGCGCGTCCTCCGCGAGGGCGGCCCTGCCCTCCTCTTCGAGAACGTTGAGGGTTACACCGACACGCCGGTGCTCATCAACATGTATGGGACTGAGCAGCGCGCTGCGTGGGCGCTCGGCGTGGAGAAACTGGATGAGCTCCCCGCGCAAATCGAAAAGATGATGGCGATGGCGCAGGGCGGCCCGCCCGAGGGCTTGATGAGCAAGCTGCGTATGCTAGGCGACCTTGTAAAGCTGGGGCGTATCGGGCCGCGCACCGTCGAGCGTGAGGATGCGCCGGCGCAGGAAGTCATCATGCAGGGCGATGACGTTGATCTCCTCTCACTGCCCATTCTCAAGACCTGGCCGCAGGACGCAGGACGCTATATCACGCTGCCCCTCGTCATCACGAAAGACCCTGATTCGGGCACGCACAACCTCGGCATGTACCGCATGCAGGTCTATGACAAGAACACCACCGGGATGCACTGGCAGACACACAAGGTCGGCACGCAGCATGAGCGAGCGTCGGCAGAGCGCGGCGCGGGACGCATGGAGGTCGCGGTGGCGCTGGGCGGCGATCCGGCTCTCATATGGGCCGGATCCGCCCCGTTGCCCGCCGATGTCAGCGAATACGTGTTGGCGGGATTCTTGCGGGGCCAACCCGTGCCCGTTGCCAAGGGCATCACGGTTGATCTCGACGTGCCTGCGCAGGCCGAGTACATCATCGAGGGTTACGTTGATCCGTCGGAGCGGCGTCCTGAAGGCCCATTCGGCGACCACACAGGCTACTACTCTATCCAGGATGAGTATCCCGTCTTTCACGTGACGGCCATCACTCATCGCCGCAACCCCATCTACCCCACCATCGTCGTCGGCCGCCCACCGCAGGAGGACTATTGGATGGGGGTCGCCACGGAGCGCCTCTTCCTGCCCCTCATGCGGTTGATGCTGCCTGAGATTGTTGATGTTCACATGCCGGCAGAGGGCGTCTTCCACAACTTGGTGCTCGTTTCCATCAAGAAGGAATACCCCGGCCACGTACAGAAGACTGTGAGCGGCATGTGGGGATTGGGACTGATGTCTTTAGCACGGGCTATCGCCGTCTTTGACGATGACGTGGATATCCATGACCCCTCAGAGGTCGTGTGGCGACTGTCCAACAACGTTGATCCACGGCGCGACATCATCTTCGCCGACGGGCCGATTGACGATCTCGATGTTGCCTCCCCAACGGCCCGCGTCGGCAGCAAAATCGGTATCGATGCCACCCGCAAATCCGGCGAGGGCGAGATGGGCGAGCGTCAGTGGATGCCGGACATCACCATGGACCCGGAAGTCGTTGACAAGGTCACACGGCGCTGGGCGGAGTACGGCATCTGATGGATTCCGTCGGCCGCCCGCCGCTCCCACGCCCCTGGTCCTTTATGGGCCGTCTCGGCATCATGCTCGATTCCATCCGGTTCGAGCACTCCATCTTCGCTCTACCCTTCGCTTACCTCGGCATGATTCTTGCCGCGGGCGGCTGGCCGACGCTCTCTCAATTCATCTGGATCACCGTGGCGATGGTCGCCGCGCGCACCGTTGCAATGAGCGCGAACCGTCTCATCGACCGCGAGATGGACGCGGAGAACCCACGCACCGCCATGCGTGCCCTCCCCCAGAAACTCCTCCGCCCGTCGGACATGCTCGGCATGTTGCTTGTCAGTCTCGTGATCTTCTTCTTCGCCGCATATATGCTGAACACGCTCGCGCTTATACTCGCGCCTGTCGCGGCTGTCATTGTTATCACCTATTCCTACGCCAAGCGATTTACGTGGACGGGGCACTACTGGCTGGGATTCGCCGACGGCATCGCGCCTGCAGGCGGCTGGATCGGCGTTGCCGGGGAACTTCCTCTAGAGGCTGTCATTCTCGCGATGGCCGTCACAACGTGGGTGGCCGGGTTTGATCTCATCTACCAGTGCATGGACTACGACTTCGACATCCCGCGCAAGATACACACAATCCCCGTCAAGTGGGGCATTGCCGCAGCACTGAGGTGGGCACGCGTAACCCACTTCCTGACAATCGTGTTCCTGATCGCGCTGGGGGTGATGATGAGCCTTGCGTGGCCGTACTACATCGGCGTTGCCATCGCCGCCGCACTGCTCGCTTGGGAGCATTCGCTTGTCAAGGCGGACGATTTCTCCCATGTCACCATCGCCTTCTTCAACATCAACGGTGTCATCGCAATCATCGTCTTTATCTTCACGGCTGTCGCCGTTCTGATGGGTAACACCTGATGCAGATGCAAAGAGAGTCAACTCAACTCCCGGTGATTGTCGGAATCTCCGGCGGCAGCGGCGCAGCCATCGCCAAGCGCATCATCGACTCCCTGCTGGAGGCTGACACGCCTGTGGTCTGCACTATCACGTCCGGCGGGCGGCAGGTGTGGGCGCAGGAGATGGACGAGCCTTTCTCACGGGCACTTGATGAATGGTCGGCCAATGACTGCTTCTCTTTCTACACGTCCAGGCAGCTTGGCGCGCCGATAGCCAGTGGCGGAATCCCGACGCGAGGAATGATCGTCGCCGCGTGCAGTATGGCGACGGTGGCGGCCATTTCTGTTGGCCTCGGTGACAATCTCCTTCGCCGGGCGGCGGACGTGACCATCAAGGAACGGCGTCCGCTGGTGCTCATCCCCCGCGAGTCTCCCTTGTCCGCCATCCACTTGGACAACATGAAGCGCCTGGCCGAGGTGGGTGCAATGATTCTCATGCCCGCACCCGCCTTCTATCTGAAACCGCGCACTGTCGATGAAATTGTCGATTATTTCGCGGCGCGGGCGCTCAACGCCATTGATGCCACAACATTCCCTCTGCCCGCCTCCCTGCAATACGAGGGGCTGGGTAGCCACGGGGCACTCAATCAACTTGCGGACAAAGAACCTGAAGACATGGAGTTTGAGGAGGAAGAATCGTGAAGCGAACCGGACTGATCTTGGTACTGATAGCAGCTGCCATGGCAGCCATGCTCCTGGTCGCGGCATGTGAGGCCGAAGAGCCCACCGCCACACCAGAGCCAACACCTACACCCACGCCCGAAGTTGACGATACCCCGATACGCGTCGGGCTGCTGCCCATCATTGACAGCGTGCCGTTCTACCTTGCAGAGGAAGAGGGCCTGTTCGAGGCCGCCGGTCTCAACGTCACACTGGAAACGTTCAGCAGCGCGCTGGAACGCAACGTGGCGCTGGAATCCGGCGCAATCGACGGCCAACTCGCAGACCTGATTGCTACCGGCTTGATCAACGGGGAGAGCCACAAGGTTTCAATCGTGAAGACGACGTACCGCGCCACCGGCGATGTGGCGATGATCGCCCTGGTTGCCGGAGCGGACAGTGGCATTGAGTCGCCCGCGGACCTGGGGGGCAGGAGCGTTGGCATCTCCACCAACTCCCTGATTGAATACCATCTTGATCTGTACCTCGACGACGCCGAACTCGACCGTGATTCCGTTGAGAAGACGGAGGTTGCCGCAATCCCGGTCCGCATGGAGCTACTGTCGCAAGGACAGTTGGACGCGGCGGTGCTGCCGGAGCCGCTCATCACTCTCGCCGTGAACGCGGGAGGAACAGTGATACTTGATGATCGCCAAAGTCGATTAGGGATGAGCGTTATGGAGTTCAATGTCGACTACCTGGCGGATCACGAGGCAAACGTGAAGAAATTCCTCGAAGTTCATGAGGAGGCCGTGCAGCGAATCAACGCCAATCCTGACCAGTACGCCTACCTTCTGCCGGAGAAGGCACGCCTGCCCGAATTCCTTGTTGGGATATTCAACGTTCCACCATTCCCCAGCAATGATGTTCCGACTGCTTCTGAGACACAGCAGGCTTCCGACTGGCTGATCGAGAAGGGCCTGATTGACCAGGCAAGAGAGTACGGTCAGTGGGTGCATCCACGGTTCATCCCATAGGAGTACCTTACGCGCATCGGCAGTCTCGCCATGACTGACCAGAAGCCAATCGCAGCCCTCGGGGACGTGACGTTCGCGTACCCCGGGGGCGTTGCAGTTCTGCGAGATTTTTCGTGGGAGATGTCTGACGGTGAATCGTGGGCGATCATCGGCCCATCAGGGTGCGGCAAGACCACCCTGCTCTACATCCTTGCCGGTCTGCGCCTCCCCGACAGCGGTGATGTAACCATCGCGGGAGAACCCATCAGCGGCCCTCGACGTGACATCGGACTCATCTTGCAGGATCACGGCCTCCTTCCCTGGGAGACCGCCGTGAACAACGTCGGCATGGGGCTTAGGCTGCGAGGATCTCCCGGACGCGAATGGCGCTCAGAGGCGCAGTCATGGCTTGATCGCTTGGGACTCGGTGACTATTCAAAACGCTTTCCCGGCCAACTCTCCGGCGGCCAGAAGCAGCGCGTGGCCATCGCGCGCACGCTCGCCGTAGCGCCAACGCTCTTACTCATGGATGAACCGTTCAGCGCCCTTGACGCCCTCACCCGTGAGTCGCTTCAACTCCTGGCCCTGGAACTTGGAATTGCACGCGGCCGCAGCGCCGTCCTCATCACCCACGACATCAATGAGGCCGTCATGTTGGGCAACAAGATCCTGATTATGGGCGCCGGGCCTGACGACCCGGCAACGATCATCGACAATCCGGGCGCAGGACGAGACGGTTTCATCGGCTCTGATGACTTTAGAGAACTTGCTAGCAACGTAAGATCCAGGCTGAACACGAACCCGGAAGCAGCGGCCTCCAGATGAACGAATCGGCGCTTGGCCGGCTGCGGAGTCGCGCGACGACGTTAGGTGGCGGCATTGTCGCCGTGCTGGCCGGCCTGTTTGTGTGGCAGGTTGTGTCATGGATTGTGAACTCCAACATTCTGCCCGGCCCTGTGCCCGTCAGCCTGACGTTTGTCGAACAGCTTGATGAAGGCCTGTTGGGGCACGCAGCGGTCAGCGCCTATCGCGTCGTACTTGCCATCGCAATTTCAATCGCGATCGCGGCGCCCCTGGGACTCATACTTGGCACGAACGCCAGACTCTATACGCTGTCCGCGCCCATCATCTACCTCAGCTATCCCATCCCCAAGATCGTCGCGCTTCCCGTTATCCTGCTCTTGCTTGGGCTGGGCGACGCGAGCAAGGTGACAATGATCGCACTTATTTTGTTCTTTCAGATCCTGATCCTGGTGCGTGACGAGGTTCGCACCGTGCGGCCGGAGCTGGTCCTTTCGGTCCGCTCTCTCGGCGCCAACCGTCTCCAGCTCTTGCGATTTGTCTTCATGCCCGCATCGCTGCCCGGGCTCTTCACCGCCCTCCGTGTCAGCACCGGCGTCTCTATTGCCGTTCTGTTCTTCGTGGAGAGTTTCGGCACCCGGCAGGGGCTTGGATACTACATCCTTGTTGAATCGTGGGGACGTCTGGCCTACGAGGAAATGTACGCTGGTGTGATAGCGATGGCTCTGCTTGGGCTCGGTGTCTACTATGCGGTTGACGGCATCGAACGCCGCCTGACCCGCTGGAATCGGGATGATCGCTAGCCCACCGACGAGGCTAGCTAATCAGCATTCGGATCATTTCTGAGCCAGCTGGGGTTCGAGTCATTGGCCGGATTGTCAGTTAGACGAACCGGCTCCGCCCCTTCGGTCTGGCTCCACAGGTAAATCTCATTGTTGCCGTCACGATCGCTCGCAAAGACGATGGTCTGCCCGTCCAGCACAGTAGACCAGGCGGGCTGCATGCTGTTATAGGGTGCATCTGGAGTGAGATCGGCGCTTCGCCGCCCTTGTGATGAGACATACCAGAGGTGAATGGCATTGCTCGGATTTGTCAGAGCAGGAGCGTTGGATTGCATAATGACATCTCGACCATTTGGGGCGTAGTCTGCGTAATCCTCAGTGGCGGTCGGCGCCCTGAACTCTCCAGTCGGCCTCAGGAAAGTCTCGTGTGGGACAACACGAATGAACTGTCCAGCACTGTCGAGGATGTGGACATCAACACTTTCTAATGAAAGGCTGGCAGATACCGCTATCTCCTCGCCAGCCGCATTCATCCGGGGATTCCAGTAGGAATAGGCCGTGTCCTGACCAAGCAAATGCATCCCTGTATCGTCGTCAGCCATTCCTTCTTCACCCATCCAATAGAGTTGAGGGCGACCGGAAGCGAGGCCCATAGTCCAAAGCGTGACAAGCAACCGATCCCCTTCCGGATACCAGGTTATTGACTCGATTGTCCCGCCTGCCCGGCCATTGGTGAGGTTGATTTCATTGCCCTCTTCAGTGTCCACGAGGATGACGTCTGTCGCATTGCCCGAACGCCGAATAAACGCCACTTTAGTTCCATCAGAGTTGACGACGGGGTACAGGTCATCTGCGGGATGATCAGTGACCTGTGCCTCCATGGTGCCGTCGTGTTGAATTGAATAAATGTCCCAATTTCCATTCCGGTCAGACTGGAAATAGACTGTATAGCTAGGATCCCCATCGCAACCGGACACGGCGATGCTGCCCACAATGAACACCGCAAAGATTGCCAACCATCGTCTCATGGAATGAAGCGCCTCCCCGCACCGGCTAATGATATAGGCACTTTCCCTCAGGGGTAAACTTGGCATCAAATGACCCCGGCTGTAGAGCCGGGGTCATTTTCGCTTGCCATGATGGACGTTCGATTAGGATCGACACGCCCTCGGGGATTAGCGTCCTCGCAGTCGCGGATCCAACACGTCCCGAAGAGCGTCTCCAAACACATTGAATCCGAACACCGCCAGGCTGAGAGCAAGGCCGGGGAAAACAATGATGTGCGGAGCAAGCTCGGCAAAGTCCAACGCGCTGGCGTTGAGCATACCGCCCCAGGACGGGTGTGGCTCAGGTACTCCCAAACCGAGGAAGCTCAGTGATGCCTCTGTTGTGATTGCAGAGCCCAGGCGGCCGGTCACAACGATGATCCACGGCGCCATCGAGTTGGGCATGATGTACCGGAAAATGAGCCGGAGGTGGCTTGCTCCAATGGTTCGGCCGGCCAGCACGTAATCCGTCTTCGTTACGGATAATGCCTGACCGCGCACAACACGAATCATGGCAGGTAGGGCCGGAATTGAAATTGCGATAATCGTGACCTCAATGCTGAAGGTCTGAAGGATAGCGACAATGGCCATCGCAAGAATCAGGCCCGGGAATGCCTGCAGAACGTCAACGAGGCGCTGACCCAGCAGATCTACCCAACCACCGAAGTACGCGCTCGTGATTCCAAGGATGCCGGCAATGGTTCCTGCACCCATGGCCACTGCGAAACCGACGTACAGAGAAATCTGGGCGCCGTACACGATCCTGGTAAACAGGTCACGTCCGTATCGATCCCCGCCCAACCAGTGCTCAGCGCTCGGCCCGACCAACTGCGCCGATATCTGCGAGGCGTAGCGGTAATCGATGAAGCCGTCATAGTTTGAGGCGTTGGCCGTCAAAATCTGCCAGATCGGTGCAGTCGCCGCCATAAGAATCAGGATGGCCACCAACCCCAATCCCACTAATCCTAGGGGGCGTCTTCGCCACAGCAGCCAGTTGCGCTGCAGGATGTTTCGCCGTCGCCGCTGACCGATAATCTCTGCGACCGCTTCAGTCTGTGCCGCCATCTCTCTGCTCCCTCTGAGTGCCGTCTACTCGTTTTTCAGCCTGAACGCGGCTGCTTCTCTTCTCTCACGCCTGCCGGGCGGTCTAGTACCGGATCCTTGGATCAAGCCAACCGTACAGCAGATCCACTCCCAGATTCGCTGCGACAACGGCAAAGCCGGTAAGCGTCACAACGAGCTGAACGACGGGGAAATCCCGCTGGTTGATGGAGTCCACCATCATGCGGCCAATGCCCGGAAGACCGAAGACCTGTTCCGTGACGACGAGGCCGGTCACGGTGATCGGCAGGAAGATGCCGATCAGGGTAAGCACCGGAATAAGGGCGTTCCGCATGGCGTGGCGGACGATAATCACGCGCTCCTTAAGGCCTTTTGCTCGCGCCGTGCGGATATAGTCTTCCCGCATGACTTCGAGCATCGTGGCTCGCATCATGCGCAACGGCACACCCATCAGGAATCCAAGTCCAATGATGAGAGCAGGCCAAATCAACTGCGCCAGATTTCCCACTGGGTCTTCCCAGATGGGGGTATATCCCTGCCGGGGAATCCAGTCAAACAGCCGGACAAAGATGAGAATCAGCATCATTCCGCTCCAGAATGTCGGAACGGAGATGCCAAGAATCGCGATGCCGCGAATGAGGTAGTCGAAGAATGTGTCTTGCTTGAGTGCTGCGATGACCCCGCCGGCGATTCCCAGGATACTCCCGATGATGAGGCCCATCAGGCCAACCTGGAGACTGAGAGGAGCTTTCCGTGCAATCAGCCGATCCATATCGGCGTTGTAGAAAAAGGACTTGCCAAAATCGAGTGTGAACAGTCCATAGATCCAACCCAGATACTGTTCATAGAGCGGTTTGTTTAAGCCTAGTTCTGTGCGAATTCGCTCAAGTGCCTCAGGGTCAATGCCTCCGCCGCCTTCGCCGCCGCCAAGCATCATGATGGCCACGTCTCCCGGCGCGATGCGCATGATCAGAAAGACCACGATTGTCACGCCAAGGATTGTTGGCACCGCCAACAAAATGCGGCGTATTACATATGCCCACATCTGCTTTCGCCCCTCCCCGTAGGCTACAAGCCAGCCTGCGTCATTCGGTAATCGTGCCGTTGCATGCGCCACGGCTCGTTGCCCGTGTTTCGCACCATGCTATGGATGACCCCTACGCGTGTCAAGCATTTATCGCTCGCCCAAAGGGATTTGGGTAGGTTGCCCCGAAGTAAGCTGCCTTCGAGACAACCTTTCTTCAGCTTGGATGCTTGCAACATCCTCATGACCTAGTAGCGGATGCGCGGATCCAGCCACCCGTAGAGCATGTCCACGCCGAGATTCGCGGCGACGACGGCAAAGCCCGCTAGCGTTACAACCAGTTGAACAACCGGGTAATCTCTCTGGCTGATCGCGTCCACCATCATGCGGCCTATCCCTGGCAGACCAAAGACCTGCTCTGTCACCACGAGTCCCGTCACCGTGATCGGCAGGAATATGCCAATGAGCGTGAGCACTGGGATGAGAGCGTTGCGCATGGCGTGGCGGACGATGATGACCCTCTCCTTAAGACCTTTGGACCTCGCGGTCCGCACATAGTCCTCACGCATAACCTCCAGCATCGTGGCCCGCATCATGCGGAGCGGCACCCCCATCAGAAAGCCAAGGCCGATAATCAGCGCCGGCCACACCAGCTGCGCCAAGTTGGCGATTGGGTCTTCCCAGAGGGGGATGTAGCCCTGCCGCGGAATCCAGTCAAACATCCTCACGAAGATCAGGATGAGCATCATCCCACTCCAGAATGTCGGAACGGAGATGCCAAGAATCGCAGTGCCGCGAATGAGGTAGTCGGTAAGCGTGTCCTGCTTGAGGGCCGCAATGACCCCGCCCACAATGCCCAAAAGGCTGCCGAACACAAGCCCCATCAATCCAACTTGCAGACTCAGCGGGGCCTTACGCGCAAGCAGCGTGGACATCTCCGCGTTGTAGAAGAACGACCGCCCGAAGTCCAGAGTCAGGATGCCAAACAGCCAATCAAAGTACTGTACGTAGAGTGGCTTGTTTAGCCCAAGCTCCTCACGGATACGTTCGAGGGCAGCCTGATCGAAGGTACAGTCCCCGCCCGGCCCGCAGATGATCATCAGCGCCAGATCGCCCGGCGCGACACGCATGATTAGAAAGACAACAACCGTAACGCCCAACAGTGTCGGTATTGCCAGCAACAGCCGGCGCACAATGTATGCCCACATCGGATTCGCCCTCCCCGTGCGATTCTCTCTGCGCATGCCTTTCACGGAGCAGTGTCGTCCTCCACCGCGCCGGATATTCAGGCCAGTCTAACCATCGGATTACAAGGGTCAAGGCGAACACCACAAAGTGAGGCGTTTTGTACGAATCGACGTGGTAAAACAGCGTCAAGAGCTGTCAAGTGGTAAGGCTGCTTAGGCGTAAAGCGGTGCTGCCTTTAAGGCGTGCGTTCACCAGGAACTCAAAACGCGAGAGGGCGGCTCATGAGCCGCCCTCTCAATTGTTGGTTGCTCTACTCAGTTCGTCGGCGTGTTCTCGTTCAGGAAGTCCAGAAGAGTCCGGTTGTATTCCTCATGACGCTCGAACGGCGTCCCATGTCGCGTGGGAAAGACTTCAACACCGGCCTGCGTGCCGGTCATCGCAGCCGCAAGGTCATTCGCCGCCTCCGGCCCGGTGTATTGGTCCCCTGCCCCAACAACGATCAGCGTGGGCGACGTGATGTTCGCCACGTCTACGCCGGACGGACCGCCCATGCCTGCCATCACGCGGACGTACTTCTCAGGGTCGTTGGAAGTCGTGATTGCATAATGGGCCTCTACGATCTGCGGTCGAGCCTCACGGAACTCCGGTGTGTAGACCTGCTCACGCCATCCCTCGAAGACAAAGTCCATCCCGCCGCTTCGAATACCGGCGATTCGTTCGTCGCGCATCTTCTGTGCCGCCGCGGCCTCCTCTGCATTTGCGGGTGGAGGAGGATCGAGTCTCCCGCCGTTCGAAATCACCGCCCCCCATACCCGGTTCGGGTGCGTGGCGGCAAAGTTGCGCACGATACCACCGCCCATCGAGTAGCCGATCAACGCCGTACGCTCGATGCCCAAACCGTCCAGCAACGCGGCAAGATCATCGACGAATGTCATCTGGCTCAGCGAATCATCCTCAGGAGTCTCGGTGTCGCCGTGCCCCCGCACGTCATAGCTGAGGATGTGGAACGACTCCGCCAGTGCCGGAACCTGCAGCCACCACATGTTGTGGTTGTCGCCGGAGCCGTGAACAAGCGTCACCCACGGCGCGCCCTGGACTCCGGAGACCTCATAGCATTGTTCAATACCGTTTGCCGTGATCATCTGCGCCGCCATAGTCCCCCCAATCCCCTGTCATGCCTTTGGACCACTCCCGAGTCACGCTCGGATTGTAGCCGAGCGGCGCGTGACATGCCGCACTACAATGATGGGCGAGCCCACACGATGGTGGGCCTGATGATTGGGGGTGGCCGCATGGCAATCGAATTCAACGTAGAAGTCCAATTTGAGGCGCCCCCGGAGAAAGTCTTTGAAGCCCTGACGAACGTCAATTCATTCAATGAATGGATGCCGAACCTCAAGGAAATCAAGATCCTCTCAGAAAGCGCTACTGGAGTGGGAACGATCTTCGAGGAGACCCGCCGCATGTTCTTCCGCGACGCCACCGAGCGTTTTCGCGTAACCATGTATGAGCCGCCGGAGATGTTTGAGCTAACCGTCGACGGATCGGAGGGCAGCAGCGGCAGCGGTCAGTACACGTTCTTCTACCATCTAGAAGAGGACAAGGACAACGGCGGCACCAGCATGTCCATGCACGGTGAAATAGCGGGACTCAACAAGGTCATGGAGTTCCTGGGACGCTTGACAGTCGGCTTCATGGCGCGCGGCATCCGCAAGGACTACCGCGCCCTCGCCAACCACCTGGCCGCGCAGGCCGGCGAATGACTTATTACCTCGGCAGTGAGGGGCGCAACCGCCTCTACGGCGATCTGGCCAAATACTGGCCGCTGATGAGTCCGCCGGAGGAGTACGCGGACGAATCCCCTCATTGGCGCAACCAGATCCTGACACACTTCAATAAGCGCCCCGTACGCGCTTTGGAACTCGGCACCGGCGGCGGGCATTTTCTGTCTCACCTCACGGACATCGTGGACGCGACGGCGGTTGATCTCTCTGAGTCCATGCTGGAGAACGCGCGCCGACTCAACCCGGAGGTTGAACATATCGTCGGAGATATGCGGTCAATCCGTCTGGAACGCACCTTTGATGTTGTCCTCATCCACGACGCCATCGCCTACATCACGTCAGAGGATGACCTGGCCGCCACGTTCGCCTCCGCTCGCGCCCACCTTGAGCCCGGCGGGCTGTTCATGACAATGCCCGATCACTACATCGATCGTCCCGTGTGGCCGTACATCAACCACCGGACGCATACCCAAGGCGACCGTGAACTCACCTACATCGAATACTCATCACCGGACGTGAACAACCCGTCTCTGCTTCAATCGTCGTTCCTGTTCGTCATTACAGAGAACGGCGAACGCCGCATGGAACTCGACCACCACACGACCGGCCTGTTTCCCGTGGACACATGGCGGCGGTTAATCGAGGAGGCGGGATTCAGCGTGGAGCGCCTAAACTACCCCGTCGCGGACGGTCCTATCAGCCAATACCTCTGGGTAGCAACGGCAATCTAGGGGAACAGCGCGAACTCTTCCAGCCCCTCGGTCTCCGGCGCTCCAAACATCAGGTTCATGTTCTGGATCGCCTGCCCTGCGGCTCCCTTAACAAGGTTGTCCAGCGCCGTCACGATGATGATCCGCCCCGTCCGCTGGTCCATCACCGGATAGACCTGCGTCATGTTGCTGCCGGATGTCTGCTTGGTCTGCGGCGGCGTCTTGGTGACACGCACAAACGGTTCAGCGGCGTAGTAGTCCTCATACAGGTCACGCAGGCGCTGCGCCCCCTCAGGGCTCGCGGGCAGGCGGCCGTCTACAGGCGTCACGTAGATGGTACTCAGGATGCCGCGCGTCATCGGAATCAGGTGCGGCGTGAAAGTCACCGCCCACTTCTGCGACGGGTCAATCTCATGGAGTTCCTGCGTGATCTCCGGCAGGTGGCGATGGCCGGACAGCCCGTATGCCGACACGTTCTCGTTCGCCTCTGAGAAATGGACGGTCTGGCTGAGCGAGCGGCCCGCGCCGGACACCCCTGACTTTGAGTCCACAATCACGTTCGGCTCGATGAGCTTTTCCTTAACAAGGGGAGCAAGTCCAAGCAGCGCGCCCGTCGGATAGCAGCCAGGGTTGGCAATCAGCCGCGCCTCCTTGATCTGGTCGCGATGCAATTCCGGCAGTCCATAGACCGCCTCTTCAAGGAAGGAGGGCGCGGGGTGTGGTTGGTACCACGTCTCGTACTCCTCAACATTGTGAAGCCGGAAATCGGCGGCGATGTCCACCACGCGGGCATTCTTGCCAAGCATCGCAACGCACGCCTCCGCGGACGCCTTATGTGGCAGCGCGGAGAACGCGACGTCCACGTCGTCAAGCTCATCCTGCTCGACAATGGGCAGGCCCATCCTGTCCAGGTGAGGCAGGTACTCGTCCAGCTGCTCACCGGCGGCGGATCGCCCTGTAACGGCGATCAACTCGACTCCGGAATGGCTGCGGAGAATCCGCGCAAGCTCCATCCCCGCATACCCCGTCACATTGATGATCCCCGCCTTGATGCTCATGGTGCGTATCCCTTGCCTACTGCAATGCTATCTAGCGTAAAAGGTGAATGACCATTCTAGCAGGGATGTGGGGTACAAGGCTGAACTTACAGTTCAAGCACTAAGTACAGCCAGTAGGTCAAGGGAAGGAGTAAACATCCGGTAACAAATGCTCCGGCAAATGGCTTCCACGAGCGACCAACCATCGCTTGTCCGATGTCCTCACCCGAAATGCTGATGTCGCCCCTGATGGAAGATAGCCTTGCCGATCTCATCACGCATTTCCAGGTCACAAACAGCAATACAATGCCAAAGAGGGCGAAAGGTAATGTAAGGAAATACAGCACCTGTGGTGGTAATTGTGACCAGTGTTCTGAAATGGTCTGAACTTCCCAAATATGATAAACCAGCATCAAGAAGGCTTGAGCAATGTAAGTCGTCCACAGTATATCCACAGCGCGATATCCGCTCACGCTAAAGGGGGAGGGCACTTCCCATTTTCCACCGTCACGTATTCGGTACACCATCGAAAGCACGATAAGCAGGGGGCTCACTGCAAGAACGGCAACCTGAAGCAAGAGCAGCCCCAAGCCTGCGTAATAAAATAGAGGCCGCTGAACTTCAACCTGCACATAACTTGTCACGGCCAAGCCTGGACTTGTCAGTCTCACTGTCTGGCCCCAGAGTTCCCGAAATCTCAACTCACTCCGCATGATAGCCGTTACAGGAAGTGAGGTGTCTCTGTAAACCCAGACTTGTTTCCTCACCGAGTATCGGTTCAGCCCAATCTTCTCACCCTGAGAATCCTGATAGGTTTCTAAGGAACGATAATCGTAGTATCTTCTAGGGTCATTACTTATGGTTGTATGTTCATAATGCGGATATCGCGAATTATTGTTCACTTCACATTGAAACTCAATTGTGCTGCCCGCCGCCGCTGTTATGCTCTCGGGGCATTCAAGCGACAACCCTTGATTTTCGACAATGTGCCGACCCTCAACGCCACCTCCCCACGGCCTGAACGCCAGCCCTACCAGCGTAGACAGCAGCAGGATGGCGGCCAGAATCGTCCAGCGATTCCATGTCCAACTCATGGCGCCCCCTACCCCTTCTCCGTGCTGCTCGGACACAACTCCGAGAGCACACACTCACGGCAGTTGGGGCGGCGGGCGTGGCAGACGCGACGGCCATGCTCAATCAGGTCAACGTGAAACTGGTAGACCTGTGCATCATCGAGATACGACTCCAGTTGGTAGTGCGCCTTGTCCGCGTTCATCTTCTTTGGAATCAGGCCGAGGCGGCCTGAGACACGGTGGACGTGCGTATCCACGGGCAGCGCCGGGCGGCCTAGGCTAAACAGCAACACGCACGCCGCCGTCTTCTCCCCCACTCCCGGCAGGCTCAGCAGCCACTTGCGCGCCTCATCGAACGGCATATCCGCCAGAAAGTCGATGTTGTACTCCCCTCGCTGCCGATGAATCTCCTGCAGGATTGCCTGCACGCGAGGCGCCTTGATCTTTGACAGCCCGCCGTGCTTGATGGTCTCCTGCACGGCCTCCGTCGGCGCGTCAACAATCTCTTGCCATGTTGGAAACGTGGCCCGCAGGTCCGCGAATGTGCGGTCGGTGTTCAGGTCAGATGTGTGCTGTGAGAGCACCGTGTAGATCAGCTCGTCCATCGGCTCCGCGCGCTTGACCCACGGACGTTCGCCGTTCTGCTCAAACAGCAGGCGAGACACGTCCTGCGCGCGTTGGGCGCGGACGGTCGGGCGGCGGCGTTTCGTGGGCATCGCGTGCTAGACTCTCCCTATGGATTCCCCACACATTCTAGCTAGCCACGCGTCTGAATCGACAACCTCGGCCCTCAGGCTAGCCTCTCTCAAGGATTTCACTCATGCGTGACGAAATGACGCAGGCCCTCAGTGGCCACAATGCCGACTACATCGAGCTGCGGCTGGAAGAATTGGACACGAATCATATCTCCATGCGCGGGCACGAGATTGATGACATCGGCGGCTCATCGAGCAGGGGCGGCGCGGCGCGGGCATACGTGAACGGCGCTTGGGGTTTCGTAACGTTCACCCAATCAGACAACCTGCGTGAGCGCGTTGCGACAGCCGTCCGGCAAGCCCACCTTGCCTCCGGCGAGGGCGGAGAGCTTGTGCGCGGCGAGCCCGTCATCGCAGAGCCGCCGCCGGTCCTGGACAACGATCCGTTCCTTGTCCCACTCGACAAGAAGGTCAACCTCTTGCAGGAATACGTGGAGGCCATGTGGGCTGTGCCAAACATCCAGACCACGTCCATCGGTTCCGGCAACCGACGCCGTGTCACCCACTTCGCCAACTCGGAGGGGTCATACATCCGGCAGGAGCGCGTTGACGTGACTTTCAACGCCCGAGCCATGGCCCGTAGAGACAACGATGTCCAGCAGTATGGGGTCAGTGTCGGCAGCCTGGGCGACTACAACGTCCTTGAGGGTCGCCACGACGAGATGCGCGATATCGCGGAAAAGGCCGTCGCGCTGTTGGACGCGCCGCAGGTTGAGGGACGCGAGTACACCGTTATCTGCGATCCGATTCTCGGCGGTGTTTTTGCCCACGAAGCATTCGGCCACCTGTCAGAGTCCGATTTCGTGTACGAGAACGACCGTATGAAGGAGATCATGGTGCTTGGCCGCCGATTCGGAGGGCAGCACCTGAACATCGTGGACGGCGCGTCCGTGCCCGGCCTGCGCGGCTCCTATCACTACGACGATGAGGGCATCCCCGCCCGGAAGTCAGACCTTATCCGTGAGGGCGTGCTGGTTGGCCGCCTGCATTCGCGGGAGACGGCAGGCAAGATGGGCGAGGGCGTCACGGGCAACGCCCGCGCCATGGACTATCGATTCGCGCCCATCGTCCGCATGACCAACACGTTCATCGAGCCCGGAACGGCCACAGCGGAGGAGTTAATCTCTGAGGTCAAGGACGGCGTGTACTGCAAGAACTGGTACGGCGGCATGACGTCCATGGAGATGTTCACCTTCTCCGCCGGCGAGGCATACCGCATCCGCAACGGCCGCATTGAGGAACTGCTGCGCCCCGTCGTGCTGTCCGGCAACGTCTTTACCACGCTTGAAAACCTGGATGCAGTCGCGAACGACCTCGACATGAACGAGGGAGGCGGGTGCGGCAAGGGTGGCCAATCCCCTCTGCCTGTTTCCAACGGAAGTCCGCATATCCGAATACAGAACTGCCTCGTTGGGGGCGCATAGGCCATGACGCAAGGGCCAACCGACGCAGACCTCGCGCTGCTGGAGCGGACGCTCGCCTACACGCGCGGCAAGACCACCGCTGCCGAGGCGTTTGTCAGCGAGGGCGAGTCCACGCCCGTCAGTTTTGAGGCCGAGAAGCTCAAGGAGATCTCCACCCGCCAGACATGGGGGCTCGGCATCCGGGTCTTTGTTGATGGTCGCATGGGTGTCTCATCCACGAACGACCCGGACAAGCTGGAAGAACTAGTTGACCGCGCCATCGAACTTGCTCACTACGGTCCTGAGTCGGAACTAATCCTCCCCAACCCGTCGCCGGACACTCCTTCTATCGAAACGTATGACCCCGCCATCGAGGAGGTCACAACAGAGGCGATGGTGGACGCCGGACGACGCTTGCTGGATGACGCCAAGCCGCTGGAGCCGGAGGCGCTGTACGGCGCCAGTCTCACTCACAGCACAGGCAGATTCGCCTTCCTTAATTCCAACGGTGTCAGTTTCGGCCACCGCAAGAGCGGCTTTGGGCTGTTTGTCTCCGGAACGCTGATACGCGACACGGACATGTTCTTCATCGGCGAGGGCGACCGCGGCTGCAGCCCGGACTGGGACATGCAGCGGCATATTGACGGAATGCGGCAGCAGATCGCGTGGGGTAAAGAGATCGCTCACACGCCCGCCGGACATATGCCCGTCCTTTTCATGCCGCGCGCCGTCTCATCCGTCCTGCTTGGCCCATTCCTCTCCGGCATCAACGGCAAGACTGTGTTACAGGGCTCATCACCGTTGGGAGGACGTATCGGCGAGCAGGTCTTTGACAAGCGCCTGTCCATCGTCGATGACCCCACACTCCCTCTCAAGCCTCCGTCGCGCTCCTACGACGACGAGGGCGTGCCAAGCCGCCGCCAATTCCTCGTTGAAGACGGTGTGCTCCGCACAATTCTTTACGAGTTGCAATCAGCATCCAAAGCAGGGGTTGAGCCGACGAGCAGCGCCTCACGCGGACTCGGCGCGATGCCCGGCGCGGGCACGTCCCATCTCACCATCGCGCCCGGTGATGCCTCCTTCGATGACATACTCCGCACGATGGGCGACGGCGTTATCGTCGAACGACTCATCGGCATGGGACAGGGCAACGTTCTGGGCGGTGACGCCGGCGGCAACATCCTGCTCGGCTACCGCGTGCAGGGCGGAGAGGTCATTGGCCGTGTCAAGGACACCATGCTCCACTGCAATATCTATGACATCCTCAAGGACATCGTGGCTATCGGAGCTGAGACGAAGGAGTTGGGTGGATCCCTGTCCACACCCGCGATCCTCTGTGACGGCGTCTCCATTTCCCCCAAGACGGACTCGGACTAACTGCGCGGGGAACTCCATTCATGCAGTCGGACGGTGTCGATAGCGTCATCAGCGCAATACGACAGGACCCCGGCAATGTAACGGCCGCAGCCCTTGCTGAGCTATCCGACCCAGACCGCGACGAATTAGATCAGGTCATCGCTACACTACATGACATCGATTTTGAATACCGTCGATCCATAGTTGGCCAGTTGGTGGAACTCGCGGAGGAAAACGTCGATTACAGCTTTGACCGCATCTTCAAAACCCTTATGGAAGACGAGGACGAAGAGGTCAGGGAAGCCGCAATCCTGGGGCTGTGGGAAAGTGAGGATCGTGGGCTGATTGAGCCGCTTTTCGGGCGACTCCTGTTTGACAATGAAGAACGTGTGCGAGCCGTCGCTGCCCAATCGCTTGGCCGTTTCGCCGTTTTGGCAGAACTCGGCGACCTTCTGGAGCGCGATACCAACCGTGTCCGTGAGGGCCTGCTTGACGTGATTCGCAACGAGCAGGAGCCGTCATTTGAGGTTCGCCGCCGCGTCATTGAGGCCGTTTCAGCCTTTACCTCTGAAGAAGTGCGCCAGCTCATCCTGGAGACCTATGACAGCGCCAGTGAAACCCTCCGCGCCTCCGCTCTCTACGCTATGGGGCAGAACGCGGACACGTCTTGGCTGACGTACATCCGAGAGGAGATGGAAAGCGAGTCCGAGGAAGTACGGTTTGAGGCAGCCGGTGCAGCCGGGCGCATCGGCGATGAGCGCCTCATCCCCGCCCTCGCCCGCATGGGCATGGAGGACAACACCGAAATTCAGGGCGCCGTCGTCACGGCATTAAGCGCCATCGGCGGCCCCGCCGCGCAACGCGTCCTGCGCCGTTTCCTTCAACACTCCGATGAGAACTTTCGAGAACTGGCTCTGGACGCGCTGGAAAGCATGCAGAGCTTCGAAACCAACGCGGAGATTTTACGAAAATCCGCAGGCAGCGCAGCGGACGCCGTTTCCCCGCTATATGACGATTCGGAGGAGGACGTTTTCGAGAACTTTGATGACGACCTCGGCATCAATGAGGACCTTGATGACGATGATCTCGAGGAAGAATGGTAGCGTCCATGGCTGAGGAACATCCGGAGGAGCGGAGCGGCATCCAATACGATGTCTCCGCGGGCGGCGTAGTCGTCCGATGCACACCAGACGCGCGCCTTGAGGTCGTCATTTGCCGCCGCGCCTCCACCGATCTCTGGGCGCTGCCGAAGGGCACGCCGGAGCCTGGAGAAACGCGTGAAGAAACGGCACTGCGTGAAGTACGTGAGGAGACCGGGCTGAGCGTCGCCATCATCGGAGACCTTGGCAGCGTGCGCTATACCTTCATGGCGGAGGGAGTGCTGCACGACAAACGGGTCTACCAGTACCTGATGGAGCCAACCGGCGGGAGCATAAACGATCACGACGGCGAGTTTGACAGCGTGGAGTGGTTGCCCCTTGAACCCGCCACGCTGGCTAGGATGACGTACGATACGGATGTGGAAGTTCTTAACAGGGCCATTCTCGCGATGGCTGACAACCCGGATAGAGCCGATGGCCGCTAGAACCAAGCCGCTACTCGTCACCGGAGAACGCGTCGGCCTCAGAGACAAGGCCGAGATGGACGCGTGGAACGACTACCTCTGGCGCTCGGACGACGAACTTGCGGAGCTAGACGCCACCTACCCTCTCAAGATGACCTATGAGCAGTACGCCCCCATCCACAAGGACGACCTCAACTACATCTCCAGGCGCAGCCACCGATTTGCCATCGTCGAACTCTCAGAGGGCAAGCACATCGGAAACTGCATGTATTACGATCTCGACCGGCGCGCCAAAGAGGCCGAACTCGGCATCATGATTGGCGACCGCGCTTACTGGAACGGTGGGTACGGCACGGACGCCGTCAAGCTCCTGACAAGTTGGATGTTCAACCAACTGGAACTAAACCGCGTCTATCTCAAGACCCTGGACTGGAACGTGCGCGCGCAACGCGCATTCGGCAAGGCGGGTTTCACCCAAACCGGCTTCCGCGAGCAGGGCCGCTACCGCTTCATGCTCATGGACATCAGGCGCGATGCCTGGGAGCAGATGCAGGCAGTGGCGGACAACGCCGATTAGTCAAGCACGGCCGTCGCTTCAATCTCTATGAGATAGTCGGGCTGCGCGAGGCCACTAATAATCAGCAGCGTGCTCGCCGGCGGATCGTTCGGAATGTGACGTTGCCGCGCTGCTCGATATCCCTCGATGTCCTCGGGCCGTGTCAGGAACGTGGTGACCTTAACGACGTTTGCCCATGTCGCGCCGACCGACGCAAGCGCGACCTCAAGGTTGCTAAACACTTGCTCCGCCTGCTCATCAATGCTGCCGACACCGACAATCTCACCGGCTGCATTTTGGGATGTCTGGCCGGCAATGTGGATATAGTTACCGACTTTCACTACTTGCGTGTACGCCGCCGGCTTGCTCAGCCCATCCGGTTGTATTCGCTCAATCGCCATGGTTCTTCCCCCTATCCCTTGCTCAGTTTTAGTTCGTTGCAAGCGCAGTGGAGAGTGACTCCCCAAACTCGCGCGCTTGCCATTCTCTCACGACGGATGCGCTTTCCCCAATCTCTTCATTCAGCAGCGACGGATCACGAGCCAACCTTTCCAGGCTCTGCATTGGCCAGATAAGGGCCGGATCGAGGCCCAACTCCTCGCCCCGTTCGTTCCTCCATGTCTTCAGATCGCGCAGACGGTCAGTCTGCTCCCGGGTGGGTCGACCTTCAAGGCCGTTGGAGTTTGAATTGCCGTTCCGTGAGCGTATGACGGGTGGTGACGCAAGGCCACGCTCACGCGCTCGTTGCAGCCGTTTGCCATATCGCCGCAGCGGGTTCGCCGGTATGCCCTCAATCTCAGATAGATCATCACTTCCTGCCGCCGCTATGGTCGTCAAGACTGTGTCACTCAGTATCTTGAAAGGCGGCATATCGCGCCGCACGCCCTCGTTGTGTCGAAAGACATACAACTCGCGAAGCACGGCCAGTTCCTGTGGCCCCAGTGCCCGGCTGCCCTTGGCGTTCAGAAACGCGATTTCAGGCGGATCTGGCGCACGATAACGAACCGTCTCCAGCCGTCGAAACTCCTCCGCAACCCATTCTGTACGCCCCAGCTCCTCAAGCCGCCGCACCAGTTCATCGCGCAAGTCCTGCAGGTGCAGCACGTCGTCAACGGCGTATTGCAGAGCCTCATTGGGCAGCGGCCGCACCGTCCAATCCGCCCGTTGAAGGCTCTTGGATTTCACAATGGCCACGCCAAGCGCGTCCCTGAGAACCGAGTCCAGGCCAACGCGTCGCATGCCGCAGAACTGTGCCGCAATGCTCGTGTCAAAGACGTTGGCAACCCGGAACGACCATTCCTTATCTAGCACGCGTATGTCATTGGAGGCGGCGTGGATAACCTTTTCAACGTCCGGATTGGCCATCAGCCCGCCCAACGGCGCCACGTCATCCGCTGTCAACCCGAGTGGGTCGATGACCCACGCCCTGCCTCCCGCCCCTATCTGTACCAGGCAGACCCGATCAGGAAAGCGATGGAAACTGTTGGATTCGGTATCAACGACGATGCACTGTTCGCGGGACAACCGTTCAACTAACCCAGAAAGGCCGTCGGCGTCATCGATGATTTCCACCCGGGCGGGGCGATTACTCCAGGTCAGTTCAGCTTCTCCAATCCGGCAAGTCCAGCCAGCAGGCGCTTGACGCCCTGACCCTTGAAAGCGACTGTTACCTCAAAATCGTCGCGCGTCGGCGTCTCCAGACACGCGACCACAACGCCCTGTCCGAACCGCGCGTGCCCCACATGGTCGCCGGGCCTGAACGGCGCGGGCGCTTTTGGCACGTCCAGCTGCGGCTCCGGCATCGGCTCTCGTGGCCCATAGAATCCGGAGAGCGACGGCATCCGACGTTTGACCAGATTATCCGGCAGGCTCTGGAGAAAGCGCGATGCCTTGCGCGGCCCGTATTGTCCCCGCATGTTTCGCCGCAGCGCATACGTCATATAGAGCCGCTCCATAGCCCGCGTCATGCCCACGTAGCACAGACGGCGCTCCTCTTCCATTTCCGCCGGATCACCCGATTCAACGGATCGGATATGCGGAAGCAGCTCCTCCTCGCAACCCACGATAAACGCGACGGGGAACTCCAGCCCCTTGGCCTGATGCAGTGTGATGAGCGTCACCGCGTCCTGCCGCCCGGAACCCTCTTCCCGGATGGCGGCATCCAGGTCCGTCGATAGCGCTACCTGGTCAAGGAATGCCGCAAAAGCCTCCCCCGGTGGCAGAGCCTGGTATTGGGCGGCCACGTTGCGCAGTTCCTCGACATTGTCGAGCCGATCCTCCGCGTTCTCGTCCTCCTCAAGAAAGTCCCTATAGCCGGTTTTGGCCAGCACTTGGTCAAAGAATTCGAGAACGTCCTCGCCCTGCAGGGCCTCAAGCAATTCTGACATCATCTGGACGAAAGCCCTCACGGGGCCAATCGACTGTGCTGGCAGGCTCGGCGCTCTCGATTCTTGTCCGTCCGCCGCGACTTGCATGGCCGCGTACAGTGGTACATCGTTGTTGGCCTCTGCCCACTGCTGCAGGATGTCCATCGTCCGCCGCCCGATACCCCGCGTCGGAGTGTTCACGATCCGAAGCAGGCTGATGTCATCAAATGGATTTCGCAGAACCCGGAGATAGGCGACGACATCCCTGATCTCGCGCCGCTCCCAGAAACGCAGCCCGCCAATGATACGGTAACGAATCCCTGCCCGGTTGAACGAATCCTCAAACGCGCGCGACTGCGCATTGGTGCGGTACATGATTGCGCAGTCGCCGTACCTCATCTTGTCGTCTGCAACGAGCCGTTCAATCTCCTCCGCGACATACAGCGCCTCATATTCCTCGTCGTCAGTCGGCTCTATAATGACCGGCCTGCCGGTGCCCTTCGCCGCCGTAAGTTCAATCTCTTTGCGGTCCTTGTTTTCCTTCACGAGCGCGTGGGCAGCATCGACGATGGTGGACGTTGAGCGATAATTCCGCCCAAGCGGAATTGTTTGGGTCTCCGGGAAATCCCGTTCGAAGCGCAGGATGTTCTCGATGTCCGCATGTCTCCACGCATAAATGGACTGATCCGGATCACCAACAACGCACAGGCTTTGATGCTTGCCGGCAACCAGGCTCGTTAGCTCATACTGCGCCCGATTTGTATCCTGCCACTCATCAACCATCACGTGGTCATAACGGTTCTGGAGCCTCTCCCGAACATCGACATTTGACCGTAGCAGCAAAACAGGCTTCATCAGCAAATCGTCGAAGTCAACCGCATGCGCGGCCTGCAGGTACTGCTCATATCTGTCGTAGCACGAGGCCACGATCCTCTCGTAACGGTTTCCGGCATGTGAGGCGTATTCCCCGACGGTCTGCATCCGGTTCTTCGCACCGCTGACTGCATCCAACAGCGCGGCGGGGCGATACGTGCGCGGATCAAGACCTTCGGCCTCAACCACGCGCCGCATCAAGTTGGTCTGATCGTCCTGATCGTAGATGACAAAGTCGTTGGGAACATGAATCTCTTCGCCATATTCGCGCAGGATGCGCGCTCCAAACGCGTGAAACGTCCCCATCGTCAACTGTCCGGCGCGGTCGCCGATAAGCCCTTCAACGCGTGAGCGCATCTCTCGCGCCGCCCTGTTCGTAAAGGTAACCGCCAAGATGCGCCGTGGATTCACGCCGAGTGTCCGCACAAGGTACGCGATGCGATGGGTGATAACCCGCGTCTTGCCAGACCCCGGCCCGGCAATAATCAAAACGGGGCCGTCAACAGCCTCAACTGCACGGCGTTGATCCTCATTAAGGTTGTGGAGAATATCACGCGCTGCTGCAGTAGTCATAGGAGAAACCAATCTCCGTTAAGCATACCAGTGACACGCCCAATTCAAAGCGCAAAATAGTTCAGGGGCGGCTCATGAGCCGCCCCTGATTCCTCAGCCTCTGATACGAGTGGCACTAGGACTGTTTAGCCAGGGCGAGCGCTCGCTCCATCATATCCGGTGGCGGTGAGAACATCTGGAACGGGTTGGGCATCACGCCCAACGGCACCTCAATGAGCGCCGGCGCCTCTGCTTTGAGTGCCTCCTCTACCTGTGTGGTCAGTTGCTCCGGCGTCTCCGCTCGGCGTCCCTGTGCGCCGAATGACTCCGCGAACTTCACGAAGTCCGGGTTATGCAAGTCGGACGCGATGATGCGGTGGTTGAAAGCGGTGTCCTGCGTGCGGCGCACGTTGCCGTACGCGCTGTCGTTGAACACGACGGTCACGAGGTTGATGCCATAATTGACTGCCGTGGAAAGCTCTTGCGCCCCGTACATGAATCCGCCGTCGCCGGAGATTGCCACAACAGGCCTGTCCGGATTCCCAACCTTGACGCCGAGCGCCGTGTTGAAGCCGTACCCCAGCGTCCCTTGGTACCCTGCCCCGATGTAGCTGCGCGGGGAGTACACAGGGAAACCCTGGTTAGAGAAGTAACCCACCTGCGTGACTTCCGTCACGAAGATGCCCTCTTCCGGCAGCGCCTTGCGAATCGCCCCCGCGTACTCGGAAACAGGCGACATCGCCGCCAGCTTCTCCTGTACGGTGGCGCGGACAGCGGCCATCTCCTCGTCGCGTGAATCGCGCGACTTGTTGTGGCGCGGCACGCGCCGACTGAGATCAGTGAGCGCTCCTTTCGCATCCGCCACAATGCCGATGTCCGGCGCGCCGTTCCTGTCCAGTTCAGATTCATCAATATCGACGTGGATAACAGTCTGCCCCTCGTCCGTTGGATAGGGATTGGGGCCGGGCATCACAAATCGCGTCCCAACCGCGAGAATGACGTCCGCGTTGGGCAGCAGGTCGTACGCGGCGATGGACGGCAAGGCGAGTGGATGACGGTCAGAGAGCGCCCCGCGCCCGTTCTGGGAAACGACCACCGGCGCGCCAAGCATCTCCGCCAGTTCTTGCAATTCAGCTGTTGCCTCACTGCTGATGATGCCGCCACCCACAAAGATCAGTGGCCTCTTCGAGTTGCCCAGGGCCTGCGCGGCCTTTTCGAGCAGATCCGGATCACCCTCAATCTGGCGCGGCATCCCGGGCTCATAGAATTCAACCTCAGCCTCGGACATCAGGACATCGACGGGAATCTCGATTTCCACCGGGCGGGGCCTGCCGGACTTGAGTTGATAAAACGCCTCATCGACCAGCCCGGGCACTTCCGCCGCATCCATCGCGCGTCCGGCCCACTTGGTAACGGCGTCGATGGTCTCAAGCTGATTCTTGATCTCATGCAGCGCGCCCCTGCCCTTGCCAAGGTGGTGCGTGGGAATCTGTCCGGCAATGCAGAGCACTGGGGAGTTGGTGGCATACGCAGTCGAAAGCCCCGCCGCAGCGTTCAACAGCCCCGGCCCCGGCACCACAATGCAAACGCCAATCTTGCCGGTTGAGCGAGCGTAGCCGTCCGCCATGTATGACGTGCCCTGCTCATGCCGCGTGTGAATCACTCGAATTGAGTCCTGTTCGTCATAGAGCGCGTCAAACGCCCAATCGAGCTGCACGCCGGGCAGTCCAAAGACCACCTCCACGCCCTCGCGCTTCAGCGCCTGCACAAGAGCCTGTCCTCCGGTTAGACGCGGCATGATCCACTACCTCCCATGCGCCTGTCGACAGCTTCCTATCCTTAATGACGATTGTGCGCTCCGTCAGCGCATGTGGCAATCGTGAATGACATTATGCCGCACTTGGCGAGATGCAACGCATCGATTTACGGAACCAGCAGCGGATGTTCCTCAGTAACGATCCACGTCTCCGCCACCAGCGCGTTTCGAAGCGGCTTTGGTAGTGAAAAGATATGGCGATGAGTAATCCCGTCGTAGTAACCGAGACTCACGTCGATTCGATCCGCGATGAGCGCGTCAACTCGCTCCGGCGCAAGTCCGGCAGGGTCTTCGCCACTCTTCGACGCCAACACAAAGCTCCATGCGCCCCCAAAGTCCATAATCACCGGGCTGTATCCTGTAACAACCGGGAAGACGGAACCCAGGGTGTGATAGAGCGCCGTGAATCCGCGAACGAGATCGGTCAGGGCTTCCGGTTCGTGGCTATTGGCGTCCGTCGCAGGCCCCGCAGTCATGCCCGCGATGGCCGGGCCGGACTGCACAACAAGCGCCCCGTTTTCCGTCAGCCGATCACTCGCCATGCGATAGAACTCCTGTGTATAGAGGCGGTAAGCAGGGCCGGCCTCCATCGGATCCACAAGATCGAGAATCATCACGTCGAACGGCTCATCGGTGCTCGCAAGGTATGCAAGCGCGTCGTCGTGGCGCAGCTCAACGCGTGGATCGTCAAACGCGCCCTGGTGCCACGTGGGTAGATGTTCCTTGCAGAGGCTCACCACCTCTTCATCGAGGTCGACCATCACGACGCTCTCAACTGAACGATGGCGCAGAACTTCCCTTAATGTCGCCCCTTCGCCACCGCCCCCAATGAACACGCGGCGCGGCGTGGGATGATGCAGCATCACGGGATGGACAAGCGCCTCATGATAGACATACTCATCCGACTGGCTGGACTGCGTTTTGCCGTCAAGGCGCAGGACACGGCCAAAAGGCTCCGTGTCAAAGATCTCAACCTGCTGGTACTTCGTCTGGCCGGAATACACAACGCCGCTGATGCGTGTCAGTTGATGAAGGGATGGCGTGACAGCTTCCGTCATCCACTCGTTGCCGGAATAAGGAAGCGCGTCGTGGCTGGTCGGACCGTTGCCGGCAGCCGGTTGATCAGGAGCCCGCGACACCGGCTAGGTCGTGCTCCGAGCGCGTCACGGCGCTTACGGACGCATCCATCTGCCCGCGCTGTAATGTGACCACCGACCGATCCTGCGAACCAAAGGCATCAGCGATGTGCTGAGTCGCCTCTTCAAGGCGTGAGGTATCGCCGCATGTGAAGATGTCAACGGCAGCGTAGCCGTGCTCCGGCCACGTATGAATACAGATATGAGATTCGGCGATGATAACGACGCCGGTAACGCCCTGGGGGCTGAACTGGTGAAATGCGTGTCCGATAATCGTCGCGCCAATACGTCTCGCTGTGTCTATGAGCGTGGATTCTACGTTCTGCAGATCATCAAGCGCATCGGCATTACAATCGCGGAGTTCCACCAGCACATGCGTCCCTAGAGCATTCAATCTCACCTTCCCCCATATCAAGATTTTGGGCGCAGGCGCCATTATACGGGCGGCGTTCACGCCGAATCAATAGGAAATCCAAGCATCCTGAGGCGAGTGCTCACCAACAAGACCACGGCGCGCTGCTGGTGCAGCGCGCCGCATCTCTTTGGGCCCGGGGGAAATAAAACATAACCGGCCCCCACAACACACGAAAAGTAGCAAGGGGGGGGGAGGGAGTAAGTAAAATAGAGGGG
>VXMO01000020.1 GCA_009841045.1 Dehalococcoidia bacterium | reverse complement strand
GCGTGAGGGCCAGAAGGCCCATCACGGGGGTGGACGCCGCCCCCAACCGCCACAGCGGCGGCCACGCCTACCGCAACCGGCGCCCCGCCGCCAACCCCCATTCCTCCGACGCCGACTGCAACGCCACTGCCCACCGCAACCCCTCTCCTACAGGAGTGCGTTGTGGGGCTGCTGCTGGAACCCGGCGAGATGTGCGCGTATTCGGATGACGTACAGAGCGACTTTGTACTCGCCGTGCGGGACGACGGCTCCACGTATCTGGATGGCGATGTTGGACCGCTCTCGTTGTCCGAGAAGATTTCCGACCCCGGCGTGAAGGTGTGCGCCTGCGGCCTTGAAACGGAATGGGACGGAACCGGACGAACGATAACGGCGCTGCCGGAACCGCTTCAAATTGTCGATACGTCGGGCATTGAGAAGCCAAGAGAACCGTTCCGCGAGAATTGCGCAGTCGGGATGAGACTACTCCCGGGAGAACTGTGCCGATATCCGCAAACGGGCTGTTTATTCGCAGTTTCCCTTAACGGAGAGGGACAGTTCATTGGCCGGAGGAATTTCAGCGAAATTGCGGTCAACGACCTGCGTCTCGCACACGTGACAATCGACTTCTCGGCCAGCGTTTCGGATAACCGCTGGATTATCAATGAAGCGCCACCTCCCGAAGCCACGCCGAGTTCCTACGCGATTGTTTCGTGTGTAGTGAGTTCCGAAGTTGCTGAGTTGCACACGGCTATAGAGTCACACGACTCCGCAACGGTTCGGCGACTGCTTGCGGAGGGGGTGGACGTAAACGGAAGGAGTGTGCACGGAAACCCGCCGCTGTGGACGGCGCTGGTCCAGGCCGATGATGCTGAGATAACCCGACTGCTGTTGGATGCCGGCGCTGATGTGGAGGCGCGTGATTGGCACGGTAATCCGTTGACGCATGCCGTGGCCTATGAAGATTCACTAGCCCAAATCAAGTTGCTGATAGATGTCGGCGCAGATCTCAATGCGCGCAGTGGCGATGGGGATACTCTCCTGGGAACAGCAAGTATAGCCAGGAATCTTGAGCTAATGAGCTTTCTCCTGGAACTGGGGGCGGACCCTAATGAGCGTGGTCGGGAAGGGTGGCCTGTGCTCGCCAGGATTCTCTTCTCGGAGGATGGCGATACTGAAAGCGCCGCGCTCTTGCTTCAGGCCGGCGCGGATGTGAATGTGCGATTTGCCGATGGGACTCCTGTGGGAGAAGTCGCCATGCGCCCCTGGGCATCTGATGAGATGCTCTCGTTCTTGTTGGCCGCCGGACTGGACATCCATGCGCTTGATAGTCAAGAGAACCCGACGTGGTGGAGAGCGCTAAGGCCGGATACTACGAGCAAGCTCCGTATTCTGTTGGATGCGGGAGCAGACCCCGATGCGTGTAACTCGCGGGGCGACCCGGCCTTGCGACAAGCCATACATTTGGGCAATGCAGAGGCGATACCGATGCTCCTGGATGCCGGCGCGAACCCCAGCGCTCTGACAGCTAATGGTGATCCGTTGCTCGCCTTCGCCTTGGTACGCAGTCAGATGAGCGCGATCCCACTCCTGGTAGAGGGCGGCGCGGACGTCAACGCGCGTGATTCACGAGGGTCCACAGTCCTGGAGCTTGCCAGACTGGTTGGTTCCGAAGAGATCGTCCAGTATCTGATCGACGCGGGCGCGGGGTAGTTTGCCCCGCCATTTCGTATAATTCCGACAGGTTCGGTTGAGCAGCGGCTATGGTCGAACCCATTACGGGGAGGAATAACACTCATGGCAACGACAGAACATCGCGTTATCGGACAGCCCGTTGGCCGCGCGGACGGCCCGGAAAAGGTCACGGGGCAAGGCAAGTATTCGATCGATGTTCTGCCGCCCGGCACGCTCTGGTGCAAGGTGCTGCGCTCGCCGTATGCGCACGCTCGCATCGTCTCCATCGACGCATCCGCCGCGCTGGCGCTGCCCGGCGTCCATGCCGTCGTCACCGGCAAGGACCTCGAGGGTCAGCGATGGGGCAAGACCATCCAGGATGAGCCGATCATCGCGTGGGACCGCGCGCTGTACATCGGTGACAAGGTGGCCGCGGTCGCCGCAGACGATGAGGAGACGGCTGAGACTGCCCTCAACCTCATCGACGTGGAATACGAGGAACTGCCGGCTATCGTGACAATCGCGGAGTCCCGCGCCCCCGACGCGCCGATTCTCCACCCTGACTTCAATACCTATGAGGGCGTGATGGAGCAGTTGGACGGTCCATCCAACGCCGTTGTCCACAATAACTGGAGCAAAGGCGATGTTGCGGTGGGGATGGCGGAGGCCGACCTCATCATTGAGCGCGATTTCGAGACATCCCGCACGCACCAGTTGTATCTGGAGCCGCACAACTGTGTCGTCGCCATCGATGACGACGGCACGGTACAGACGTGGATCGGGACAAAGTCGCCCATGTCCAACCGCGCGGCGATTGCCGCCCTCACGGGCCGTGAGATTTCGCAGGTCGTCATCAACTTCGCCTATGTGGGCGGCGATTTCGGCGGCAAGGGCGACATCGTCGGTGTGCCGATCTGCTATGCGTTGGCGGAGCGGACTGGTCGACCCGTCAAGTTCGCAATGGACTACTCCGAGGAACTGATGGCGATGAACCCGCGCCATCGCTCGGAGGTGCATGTGAAGGTCGGCGTCAAGCGCGACGGGACGATTACAGCGTGGGAGTCCGATATCTATTTCAACGCGGGGGCATACCGCGCCTATTCTCCCAGCGGCAGCCTGCCCGGCGCGAATGAGGTGGCGGGGCCGTACCGGATTCCAAACACACGCATCGATACGTGGCAGATGGCGACGAACACGGTGCCGGGCGGATTCCAGCGCGGGCCGGGCGAGGTGCAGGGCATCTTCGCGGGCGAGTCCATGATGGACATCGTTGCCGAAGAGCTTGGCATGAACCCCGTCGAGTTCCGCCTCAAGAACGTGATGCAGGAGGGCGACGACACGCCCACGGGGCACCAGTTCAGCGGCATCATCGCGGACAAGATCATCGAAGAAGCGGCGCGCGCGGGCAAGATGTCGGAACCGCGCCCCGCGAACGTTGGGCGCGGCATCGCCTACGGACATCGTCCGCAGTACGGCGGCATGACGCAGGCGGCAGTGGTCGTGAACGAGGACGGCAGCCTCACGGCGCGCACGTCGTTCTTCGACCCCGGCACCGGCGTCAACACGCTCATTCGCCAGACCGTGGCGGAGGAGATGCAGGTGGACATGGAGCGCGTCAGCGTCGTGCCGTTCAACACGGACGAGTTCGACAACGCGCTGCATGATCTCGGCTACGGCGGCTCCCGCGCGTCGCTGGTCGGACCGATGTCCACGATCGAAGCATCGAATGAGGTCAAGACGACCCTCAAGCGTCTGGCGGCGGAGTTCAACGGCTGGGACGAGTCCGTCGTCGAGTATGAGAACGGCGCGCTGGTCAACTCTCGAACAAGCGAGAGTGTTCCGATGGAGGACATCGTGCGTCGGCGTGGCGAGCCGGTCTCGGGTCGCAACAAGGCCCCTGAGGGCGGACCTCCGATGATGTCGCCTATGACGTCGTTCGTGGCGCAGGTGGCTGAAGTCAGCGTTGATACGGACACGGGCCGTGTGACGATTGAGAAGGTCGTCGCGGTGCATGACGTGGGCCGCGTGCTGAACCCCATCGGCTTCCACGGGCAGGTTGAGGGCGGCCTGGTGCAGGCGCTCGGTCACGCGATGATGGAAGACCTGACGGTGGACGAGTCCGGACGCGTGTCGAATCCCTCGCTGGCGGACTACAAGGCGCCGACGGAGCCTGACATCCCGGAACTGGAGACGATCCTGGTTGAAGCGCCGAGCGGCTGGGGCAACTACAACATCAAGGCTGTCGGCGAGCACTCCAACATCACGACAGCGGCTGCCATCGCCAACGCAGTCTACGATGCCTGCGGCGTCCGCCCGTTTGAGATCCCCATCCACCCGGAGAAGCTCCTGGCCGGGTTGAGGGAGAAGAACGGGTAGAGGGAGGAGAAAAGCAGCCATAGTATGCTACTGTAGAACGCATGTACAGCCCCGCCAGCGTTCGAAGAGAAGCACCGGGTAGTGGTGATGCTAAAGAAAACCGTATGCGTCCAGAGGATGCAGCGGTACATCGTTGGTACAGGTTTGTCCTATCCTTTCCCCCCCACCTTGTTCAGAACTATCTCAGTCGATTTGGTGTAGAAATTGGTGACATGGTTCTTGATCCTTTCGCAGGAACAGGCACTACGCTCATTGAGGCCAAAAAGGCAGGCATCAACAGCCTCGGCATAGAATCCAACCCGATGGCACACTTTGCTAGTTCAGTAAAAGCAAATTGGCAAACGGATACGGAAAACCTGAGAGTATTTGCGGCGAAAGTTGCGGATGAGGCCAGCGGAGAAGAGGCGAGGATTCCTCTTGGCGTTGATGGCGAACTCCCATTATTTGTCAACGGTAAATCAATTGCGCGGATGCTGAGGCAACTAAATCCAGAAGCGTCCAAGTTGTTGCTAAAGGACTCCATTAGTCCGCTACCTCTGCACCGAAGCTTGGGGCTATTGGCATGTATCGACTCGCTTGGGACTGCCGAAGAGGCAAGATTCGGACGCCTTGCATTGGCCAGTGGATTAGTTGAGAGCATTGGCAACTTAAAGTTTGGACCGGAAGTCGGGATTGGACGCATCAGACATGACGCGCCTGTAATCGAAACCTGGATGCAGAAAATGGAAGAAATCTCTAGGGACATTGAATATGTCCAAGGGACAACGCCAGCCTTGAGCGATACGCATCTTGGTGACGCTCGGACGATTGACAAATTAACCAAACCAAACTCCGTTGACGCAGTGATCACCTCGCCACCATATCCAAACGAAAAGGACTACACCAGAACGACCCGCCTCGAGTCTGTACTCCTAGGCTTTGTCCGCAGTCGAACCGAGTTAAGACGACAAAAAGGGAACTTCATCCGGTCAAATACACGGGGTGTATACAAAGGTGACAATGATGATCAAGCCATTGCACAGGTTCCCGAAGTACAGCGGATCTCTGACGAGATTGAGCAAAGACGACTGGACTTAGGAAAAACGTCGGGTTTTGAGCGAATGTACGCTCGTGTCACACGTCTCTACTTTGGTGGCATGGCACGGCATCTTGCAGCCTTATCATTTGTGCTCAAACCAGGTGCCCAACTCGTGTATATCGTCGGAGATCAAGCCTCATACCTACGTGTCAAGATTCAAACAGGGCGATTGCTGGCAGAGATAGCCGACTCTCTTGGGTATGAAGTGATTGACCGAGAGCTCTTTAGGACCCGCCTTGCGACCGTCACCGGGGAACAACTGAGAGAAGAAGCCTTGGTGTTAAGGTGGCCAGGGCGTACGCCGGTGGTGATGTAGTGACTCAGCAAAACAGATACTCAGCCATTATTCAAGCCATTTTCGCGGCGAAGTATCAGCCTGGAGATACTGTCGTAAGCTTTAGCCGGGAAGACATCGTAAGTTTTTCCGCCGATCTGGGAATTACTCTCCCCAGAAATGTTGGCGATGTAATCTATTCATTCCGTTATCGAGTGCCACTACCGGAAGCAATTCGCACAACTGCA
>VXMO01000019.1 GCA_009841045.1 Dehalococcoidia bacterium | reverse complement strand
CCTCCCGCCAACCCATAGCCATTGCGCCCAAGACAACGACGCTTAGCCACGAGACTGAGCGGTCGAGCGCCGTCAGCACGGCGGCATCCTCCAAAGGCATCCACGGCAGCAGCAGCGCCACCATGCCCGCCTCAGCAAAACCCAAGCCGCCCGGCGTGGCGGGGATGGACGTGATGAGATTGTGGGCAAGCGCGACAAAGGCGATGACCGGCAGGGGAACGTCCATGCCGAGCGCCCACGTGACCAGGAGCAGCCGCGCGATCTCCGCAAGCCAGGCCGCAAAGCTCAATGTGACAATGGCGGGCATCCTGCCGCTCAGACTCGTGATGGCGCCAATCCTCAGCCGCTCCGTCCACTCTCCGACTGCTGGCGGCAGCCGCCCCGTGACCCGCTTCCCAAACACGACGAACACGGCGATGAGGACGATTCCGCCTCCGCCAAAAAGCAGCGCCACGCCGGTGATGGCAAGCGCAGTTCCGGACGCCTCGACCCACAGGAACGCTCCGCTTAGGACCAGAATGACCACGAAGCTGATTGCGTCAATGACGCGCTCGCCAATGAGCGAGCCAAGCAGCGTGGGATAGGAATGGCCCCGCCCCTGGCGGCTGATCAGGTACCCGCGATACGCATCGCCCATCCGCAGCCAGGAGATCGCGTTCACGAACCAGCCGAGGAACACAGACTCCGCGAACGCGTATGCCGACGGCAGCGGCGCGGGCTCGCCCCCGTCAGCCGCCTGCGCATTCCGGATGAGTATGCGCCAACGGATTCCCCGCAACGGGAAGTTGACATAGTACGCGACAAGGGCGGCGACGACCAGCAGCACGTTCGCCTCACCCGCTGCCTCCACCATCTCACCGATGCTGATGTCAGCGCCGCGTATCAACGCGACCAAGAGCAGGACGGCCGCGCCGAATGAGATCAATGTCGCTGGATGGAGAACGCGGCGGCGCAGCGCGCCGGGCTGGGTAACGCGAGATTCAGACACGTTTTCTAGAGCGGCCTGCGCGCTGGCACGCCTGCGCGGCGCGGGTGCGAGTCCGGGGTGGGCGCGACCTTACGGATAACCACCAGCCTGTGATCGGCAGAGATAGGTGAGTCAGGCTCCGGCAGGATGATTCCCTGCGCCTCTCCACCAAGAACCGAGAGCGCATTCGACGCGGCATCCACCTCCTGTTCCGCGTCCGCTCCTTTAGGCGCGATGAGCATGCCGCCCACTTTCATGAATGGCAGGCACAGCTCCAGAAGCGCGGGGAGCGGGGCGAGCGCGCGGGCCGTCGCGACGTCGTACGCCTCGCGATGTTCGGAGTCATGTGCCAAGTCCTCGGCGCGGCCATGAATGGCGCGGGCATTGGGCAGTTTAAGGCACGCGATCATGTGCTGCAGGAAATCAACCTTCTTGCCAGTGGCCTCCAGCAGCGTGACATCCAGACCCGGAAAGGCGATGACGAGCGGGAGCCCGGGAAAGCCGCCGCCGGAGCCGACATCTATGAGACGCAGCCCAGACGTTTGCGGCAATGCAGCAGCGCACCAGAGGCTTTCGAGAAACAGGCGCGACTCAACCTCAGCGGGATCCGTGATTGCGGTCAGATTGGCGCGATTCGCGTTCCATGTCAGCAACTCGTCGCAGTAGGTCTTGAATGCCGCAACCTGTTGGTCAGTCAACGGCGCACCGAACCGCCCGGCCCATCCTCGCAGCATAGGGAGGTCATCGGTAGAACTGCTCGATGCCCGGCGCGCGCTCATGTCCATGCCCACAACGGTAGCAGGCTGACATGACAGACGTTGAGGGTTGCATCGGCGTATCGTAGTGGGGACTGCATGCGAAGAAACATCCCATAGGAGCACATGAATGGCGACTGAACGAGATCGGATGCGGAAGGATATCGCGATGCGGGCCTCTGACGCGGGGCCGCTCGCCAGACGCCTCAACGCGCTTGCCGTGTACCAGCGGCCGTTTGAGCAGCCGGACTTCGAGTTCGGCGAGTGGGTGGATCAGCCGGGACGTGGCAAGTGGTACCGCCTGTCCCGCGTTGGACGCGATTTCCTAGAGTACTGCAACGACAACGGCTGGGTGCAGGGCTTTGAGTGGGTGGACTGGAAGGCGACGCCTCAGGCGCAGCGTTTGATGGATGACCACTCAGCAGTCGCCGAGGCCAACCCGCTGGATCTCAGCCGCCTGATCACTGTGCTCCTTCGACAGGATCGTCTCGATGAGGGCTATCTCGGCGCGGCCTATGATTCCGGCCTTGTCACCGCAATCGTGCGCCGCGCGTCTACTCTTCTGACCGATCTCCCGGCCGAGGGTGATGAAACCGACTGGCCGACGTGGTGGGGCATGGATCACGCCGAACGCCGGGCAGTGGACGCCAAGTTCCGGAAGCCGGACTAGCTCTTCTAGGCCTTGTTTCCCTCGCTGGCGAGGGCGACCCAGGCCAGTTCCGTCAGCACCCGCGCCGGGTTGAGTATCGGCCAGAAGTCCGCGTTGTTGACGAAGTAGGCGTTTGTAAAGAGCGCAACGCCCATCGCCACCGAAAGGACTGCGCCCACACGCGCCTCGGTGGACCCATGCTGCCAGAGGGCCACCCCCGCCACGCTCGCGGAGCCAAGGAACAACGGGTTGATGGTGCGCCACACGTCACCCGAATGGTCGCCGAACAGGTCACTGTATCCGTTGGCGAAGACCGCCGCGGCGAGGATGGCAAGCGCCAGGCTGCGCACCCAGGGGACGCGGCGCGTGCTCAACCAGATCCACCAAACACCGCCGAACCCGACCACCAGGGGAGGTATCTGCCAGAACTTCCATGGCCAATAGTGGACGGATAGCCCGTCCGGGTCAGCGATCTCGGTCCTTTCGGTCCACCCAAAGATGGCGAAAATCACGAAGGCCGTGACTGCCAAGGCAGGAATAGCCCCCAGGTCTCGTGGAGCAATCAGCTGCTTAATCATCGGCCACTCCTTCCTGCCGTAGAAGCCCCGCAATCGGCTCCCGTCCCTCAAAACATAGAATGTACATGACTCAAGTGGAAAGTCCCGTCTCAGCATGCAAGGCGCTGAGGGTGATACACTGCGCATAGAAAGTGCGCGAGGGTCGCCGCGTTACTTCCAAACAGACCGGAGACACCGGTCTTGGAGGTGCATTGTGAGCGGTGTATCAGACCCGCGCGTTCTTCAGTTTTTGGGACTATTTGTCATCAGCGCTGCCGTTTTGTTCGCCCTGGTGGGCTGCACGCGCGCTGATGAGCCGACCCCCACGCCCTCACCTGAGCCGACTGTAGCTCCTGAGCCCACAACTCCCCCATCAACACCAAGTCCGACGCCCCCACCGGCCACTGCGACGCCGGTTCCGCCAACGCCTACTCCAACGCCCGTGCCGTTGCCGGAGTGCGAGGTTGGCATGCGCCTTGAACCGGGAGACGGATGCGCATTTGCAAATGACGTGGACAGTTTCTTTGAATTGATACTCGAAGAAAATGGCGATTCCGTTCTGGATGGCTCCATCAGCAGGCGCGAGATCATCAACAGAGTCACGGGGCCGGATGAGAAGCTCTGTGTCTGTGATTTGCAAACCGAGAGTGATGGCAATGCCCGGATCATCACCGCTCTGCCCGGGTTGCCCCCCAACCGCGCAGGAGACAATCCCGTGGCGCCTCATGAGCCCAATCGCGAGGAATGCGCAGCCGGAATGGTGCTCGTTCCGGGAGACATATGCCGGTTCGCGGATACGGTCTGCTTCTTTGAAGTTTCCACGGACGGAATGGGCCACTTTGCCATTTTCTCAGACCCTTCGAGGATTGAGGCCCTGGGCATCGAACTCGATAACAAGACGATAAGTTTTGAGGCGGTGAGTTCCGGTGGGGAATGGACAATAGAGCGAGCGGCACGAGAGATTACCGCCGCGCAAAGTGCGGACCGATCGCTGTGTATAGAAGGCCCACGCTCTCACAGGATGGTTATCGATGCGATGCGGGGCAACATCACGGGTGTTGAGAGGTTCTTGGCTGAGGGTATCGATGTCAATGGACGGAACAGGACCGGGTGGACCCCATTGGCAGGTGCAGTCTCTACCGGACAACTCGAGATAGCGCAGCTGCTCATTGATGCCGGAGCAGACCTGAACAGACGAGATGGAAACGGCGACCTGCTGTTCGGGCGGGCAATATGGGATTCGAACCTTGAGATTGTGCAATTTCTCGTTGAGGTGGGCGCGGACGTGAATGCGCCGGACGGCGACGGCAACCCGCCATTGTGGGACGCCTTGGCCAGGGAGAACCTGGAGATAGCGCAATTCCTTGTGGATAACGGGGCTGATGTTAACCAACCTGGAAGCAGGGGCCGGCCTCTGTTGTTCGATGCCGAGGACTCGCTGGAAATGGCCAGGCTTCTCATTGAAGCAGGCGCGGACGTGAATGCGCGTGACAGCGACGGCACTACGGTTATTGCGAGAATTGCGGGACGCGGAGAGGCTGACGTGCTCAAGGCGCTCCTTGACGCGGGCGCCGATCCCAATGGCAAGAATTGGGAAGGGAATTCTGCGCTCTGGATCGCAGTGCATACTCAATCACCGGAGAAAGCCGCGTTCCTCGTTGAGGCGGAAGCCGACGTGAACACGTGCGGCACGACCGGACTGACGGCTCTCGGCACGGCAATCGATACGGGAATCCTCGGACTGGTGCGCGTACTCGTTGAAGGCGGCGCTGATGTCAACGACTTTGCCTCTGGCGGACAAACGTTGTTGGAGTTTGCTCGCGCCGGTTCGACCGATGAGATTGTTCAATACCTGATTGAGTCCGGCGCAGAGTAGAAACCTGGTATCCGCCCTCACTGCGACCCCACGGGATTCCTTTCTGCGGCTCACTCGATTATTCTGTGAGTCCCAAACAGGAAAACGGTTCTGGAGTAGACAGATGAACTCACCGATTGAACTCAAAGTCGTCGTATCGGAGTCGTATGCGGATCAGTTGCGAAAGGCGATCGAGCTGGATGCCGACGCCTGCTGCGGCGATTCCGAATCGCTCGCGGCATATCCGGCCGAGGTTCTTGAGAAGCTGCCCGGCAGCGTCGTGACGTTTGGATGCGGAAACCCCGTTGCTTTGGCCAGCATGCAGCACGGAGAAACGGTGCTGGACCTCGGGAGCGGCGCGGGGCTTGACTGCTTCCTCGCAGCTGAACAGGTGGGCGAAACCGGGGCGGTCATCGGCGTGGACTTCACCCAGGACATGATCGACAAGGCGAACGAGAACGCTGCCAAGCTGGGCCTCGACAACGTTTCGTTCAAGCACGGCGACATCGAAGCGCTGCCACTTGAAAACGAAACGGTCGACGTGATCATCTCCAACTGTGTCATCAACCTCGCGCCGGACAAAGACGCCGTCTTCCGTGAGGCGTTCCGCGTTCTGCGCCCCGGCGGACGGATCATGGTCTCGGACATCGTCTTGACGCGCCCGGCGACGGAGTCGGAGATGCAAAACATGGCGCTGTTGACGGGCTGTGTCTCGGGCTCGCTGCCCGATACCGAATATGCCGACACGGTTCGCCGCGCGGGCTTTGCCGACGTGGCGGTGGAGACCGCCCCACAGGACGAGGAGATCGCAGAGGGACAGTTCTGGTACAGCGCGTCCATCTCCGGTTTGAAGCCGTAAGCAGACGACCTTAGCGGGCTGTTCTCAAGCGATGTGAATAGTCGAGGTTTTCTCCTCGCTGTTGCTGTTGGCTGCGTGCTGACGGCGATTATTGGCTGCACTCGTGTTGATGAGGTAACGCCCACGCCGCCCCCAACCGCCACAGCGGCGGC
>VXMO01000045.1 GCA_009841045.1 Dehalococcoidia bacterium | reverse complement strand
ACCCCATCCCCAACCTCTCGCTGTTTTTTGTGTGGGGGGGGCTTTTTTTTTTTTATATTTTCTTTTTTTAAAACCCCCCCGGGGGGGGCCCCCAACCCCCCCCCCCCCCCGCTTCATTTGTTCCAACCTGTCTTGCGATTGCTACAATGGCTGAGACAGCAAGGAATCGCAAGGACATGAACCATGTCGTTTCGAGCAGTTCATATTCCGGTTCGCCTGCCGATGACGTTGCCGGGACAGAATGGATCACAGCCGTAATGTCATACGCAACAGCGCTCAGGTGTAAGGAATGTTCGCGGGAAACCGAGCTCCTGCCCGTTAACGTCTGTGATTTCTGTTTTGGGCCGCTCGAGGTTCAGTACGACTACGACGCCATCGCCCGCGTCATGTCCCGTGAGTCCATCAAGAATGGCCCGCCATCCATGTGGCGATACGCCGAACTGCTGCCAGCCGACCCCGAGAACCGCGTTGACATCAACGCCGGGCTCACACCCCTTGTCAAGGCTGACCGTCTCGGCAAGGCGCTTGGTCTGAACGAACTCTATCTCAAGAACGACTGCGTCAATCCGACGTATTCCTTCAAGGACCGTGTCGTCTCCGTGGCCGCCACTGCCGCGCGCGACTTCGGGTTTGACACGCTCGCGTGCGCCTCCACCGGCAACCTGGCCGGTTCCGTCGCGGCGCACGCTGCCCGGGCCGGAATCAGGTGCTACGTCTTCATCCCCGCCGATCTCGAGCTCGGCAAGGTCGTGGGCGCGGCCATCTACGGCCCTACCCTCGTTGCCGTCAATGGAAGCTATGACGACGTCAACCGCCTCTGCTCAGAGATCGCGGACCGCTACGGCTGGGCATTCGTCAACATCAACGTGCGCCCCTACTATTCCGAGGGGTCAAAGACCCTGGGGTATGAGGCCGCGGAGCAGCTTGGCTGGCACGCGCCGGACCATGCCATCGTTCCAGCCGCCTCCGGTTCCATGTTCACCAAGATCTGGAAGGGCCTCAACGAGCTTCACGACATCGGCATCATCAGCAAGCCCAAGACGAAGATGCACATCGCCCAGGCGGAAGGCTCATCGCCAATAGTCTCCGCCTATGACGCCGGCATCAAGGACATTCGGCCCGTCCGACCCGACACCGTTGCCAAGTCACTTGCCATCGGCAATCCGGCCGACGGCTACTATGCGCTCAAGGTTATCGAAGACAGTGACGGCACCGGCCACGCCGTCTCGGACGCGGAGATCGTCGATTCGATGAAACTCCTGGCACAGACAGAAGGCATCTTTGCCGAGACGGCCGGGGGCGTCACAATCGGCGTCCTGCGCAAGCTGGCCGCCAAGGGCCTCATCGGAAAGGATGAAGTAACCGTGGCTTATATCACCGGGAATGGACTGAAGACGCAGGAGGCGGTGCAGGACGTGGCACAGACCGTCAACATCAATGCCTCACTGCGCGACTTTGAGGACGCCCTCAAAGCCGAGGACGCCTGATCGCGTCCCGCCGGATTCACAACCAAACCGGAATACTTGGGGAACAACGGGGGTAGCAATGGCCAAGGCTCGGGTACGATTCACGTTCGCGTCGGAGCTCATCAAGGAACCCCTCATCTGGTCTCTCGGACGTGAATTTGAGCTGGTCACAAACATCCGCCGCGCCAACGTCGAAGAGGACCAAGGCTGGGTCGTCCTTGAACTCGAGGGCGCTCAGGACGAGATTGACCGCGGCATGGAATGGATCAAGGAAAAGGGCGTACGCATCGACCCCGTCCCCGGAGACGTTATTGACGGGTAAGGCTGCCCAGACAAAGTCATATCCCGTTTCCCTCTGAGGCGGCGCCGCGAAAACATACGGTGTCTATAGTGTGTCAATATGGCACAAAATCATGCACATATGGCACAATTAACCTATGGAAGATAGATTCCAGTGGAGTGAAGAAAAGAACCGGCAACTAATAGAACAGCGAGGGGTCTCATTTGCGGATGTAGTTAACTCCGTCACAGAGCGTGGTGAGGTAGATCTATATGACCATCCCAATCAGGGCCGCTATCCCGGACAAAAGATGTTCGTCGTGGAAATTCGCGACTACTTGTATGTCGTTCCGTATGTCGAGCAGGACGATGGATCGCTATTCTTGAAGACCGTTATTCCGAGCCGCAGAGCAATGCGTATCTATGGTAGGAGGCGTGAATCATGAAGTACGAACTGGATGAAGAAGAGCAGGAAATCCTTGAGGCTTTTGAGCGCGGTGAATTAAAGCGCGTAGCAAACGCCGACCAAGAAATTGAAAGAATTAGGTTAGCGGCCCGCAATACCCTGAAGAAATCCAAGCGTGTGACGCTGCGTGTCACCGAACACGACTTCAACGTGGCTCACATTCGCGCCATGGAGGAGGGAATGCCTTATCAGACGCTGCTGTCCAGCGTCATCCACAAGTATCTTTCAGGCCGCCTGGTCGAAAAGGAGTAGTAGCTCAACATTCTCCGCGACGGAGACGCTCATGCTTCGTTCCGTTATAGTTAGAGGAACGCCCCACAATGTGTGGCACTTTCATATCCTGAAGTAACAGACGCAGATCAAACCAAAGGAGCCAGTTGTCTATGTCGGTCACAGTCAAGATTCCCACGCCCCTGAGGCGCGTGACGGATGGCGTCGATGAGATTGAAGCCAGCAGTGATCGGCTCGACGGCGCGCTCTCAATCCTTAACGAGCGCTTCCCCGGTATCAAGGAGCGCCTCTTCAACGACGAGGGCGAACTGCACCGGTTCGTCAACATCTACGTGAATGGCGAGGATGTCCGGTTCCTCAGCGGCCTCGAGACGCCTCTCAAGGAGGGCGACGAGGTCAGCATTGTCCCAGCCGTCGCCGGCGGCTAGTCCCTCACTACCCCACTAAATCTAGTCCAGCCCCGGATCCGACTCCCATTCTTCAGGCAGATCAGCCTGTTCGCGCACCTGCTGAGACCGCAGCCAGAGGCCGCGCTGCTCTTCCCGCGCCGCCGCGTCACTCGGCGTGTATGCGGCGTGAAAATCTCGCCTGAACTGTTCATAGGTCCCTGCTCCTATGGCGGCTCGCGCGTCATCAAACAGGCGATGGATGAACCGCAGGTTGTGGATACTCGCCAAGCGATATGCCAGCAGTTCCTTTGCCTTGAACAGGTGTTGGAGGTAGGCAGCGGAATGCGTAGCACACGTCGCGCAGTCACAGTCTTCCATCACAGGCCCCAGCTCGCGTGTATATCGCGCATTGAGGATGTCCACCCGTCCCTGCGGCGTGTATAACGCGCCATTACGCGCAACCCGTGTTGGCAGAGCGCAGTCGAACGTGTCGATGCCCCGCGCCACTCCCTCCACGATGTCTTCCGGCGACCCGACTCCTAAGAGATGGCGCGGCTTATGTGGCGGCAGCAACGGCATAGAAACGTCGACCATCTCCCACATCACGTCCTTCGGCTCGCCGAGACTCAGGCCGCCAATGGCAATCCCTTGCGTCCCGTCTAGCTCCGCGATAAACCGTGACGACTCTTCGCGCAGGTCCATCTCTGTCCCGCCCTGCGCGATGCCGTAGAGAAGCCCGGACCGCGGGTTATGCGCCCGCGCAGATCGTTCAGCCCACAGATGCGTGCGCGCCATCGCCCTCTCTACCCCGTCCCGGTCCACACCGTAGTTCAGTGGCTGATCCAGGCACATGATCATGTCCGCGCCGAGCCGCTCCTGCAGCGCTACAGCGGATTCCGGCGACAGGTGGAACTGGGCGCCGTCGATGTGAGAAAGAAACGTGACCGCCTCATCCGAGATGCGCAGGCGGTGCGCCAGCGATGTCATCTGAAAACCGCCGGAGTCGGTCGCGATGGGGCGATCCCACCCCATGAACCCGTGCAGCCCGCCCGCCTGCTCAATCAGGTCCACGCCCGGACGCAACGCAAGGTGATAAGCATTGCAGATCACAACCTGCCCGCCCAGTGCCGCCACATCAGACGGAGACAGCGCCTTGACGCTGCCCTGGGTGGCAACGGGCAGGAAAGCCGGAGTTTGGACCTCGCCATGCGGCGTGATGAGGATGCCGGTTCGCGGTCCCAATGCAATGCCGTCTGGCGGACTCGTCACACGGAAATACGGAGTGGACATCGTCATGGGCTGACGTGTGCTCTTGGCGGGGAGAGCCTCACTGAACGGCGGTGAGGGTTGTTGTGATCAGCAGAGCGGTGAACATTCCGCACAGAAGACTGTACGACGCGGTCTTGAATCGGCGACGCTGAACTGCGGGGCTCAGCGTCGCTCGCTCCAGTTGCATCGTGCCCCAGACGTTATACAACGCGAACGCGCCTGCCATCACCCAATAGACCGGTCCCTGCTCTGCCGCGAAGCCCATCGCCACCACCAAAACAACCAACAACGCAGCCAGCGAGAGGAACAGCGGTCGTGCGCTCTGCCAAGCCGACCGAAGCGGAAAGATTCCCACTCCCGCCTGCAGATAATCCGACCTGTAGAACAGCATAATCGCCCACACGTGGTGAATAACCCAGACCCCGACGAATACACACAGCAACCCGATCACCGGCCCGAACGTGGGATCCATCGCCAGCCATCCCGCCGCCACAGGAGAGGCGCTCGACACACCACCCAGGAAATGGGTTGCTTCCGTCTTGCGGAACGTAACCGCCGCCAGCGTTCCTGTCGCCCCGGCCAGCGCCGCAAGCGGGTGAACCAGAAAGGCCAGAACAATGCCTGCCAGCACCCACGCAGCCGACCAGTACAGGCCGCGTTCCGCCGGTACGATTCGGCCGCTTGGAATGCTGCGTCCCCGCGTTCGATACATGCGGGCGTCAAGCGCCCTGTCAAGATAGTTCGTCAGCCCATTTGAGCCGCCGCTGCCCAGGAAAACGGCCAGCGTGATAATGGCCACCCTGCCAGATTGTGCCGGGTCCGCGCCTGAGGCAATAACCGCGGTAGCCGCTCCCAGGAACGTCAGGAGAATCGTCACGCGCGGCTTGAGCAGCTCCCAGTACGCGAGCCCGCTTGCCCGCAGCGCCGACCCTGAAACCGACTGATTGATCAGCATCAATCCATCCTACGCCATGCCCGTCCCTCAATAAAGCGACTGCAACCTATTCGACCGCACCCCATCCATACCTAAATGTGATACATTTGACAGGTTGAATACACGTTCAAAAAAGGGGGATTCCTTAAGACATGCGCAGGTCTCTTGTTTATCTTGTGGGGGTTCTATTCATCGTCGGCTCGCTGGCAGTAATCGCCTGTGGCGGCGGCGGGAATGGCGATGATAATGGAGGCGGATCAAGCGGTAGCGGCAATACAGTCTCAATTTCCATGGATGACCAGGGCGGCACATACACCATGGCCACCAGCCCCGGTTCCGTCGCCGCCGGTTCAGTGACGTTTGACATTGAGAACGTCGGTCTGATCGCGCATGAGTTCAAGGTGGTCAAGCTCAATGACGCCGGAATGGCAGCAGACCTTACCGACCTTCCTACAGAGGCCGGTCTGATTTCCGAGAGTGGCAACATGGTCGATGGCGTCGGCACCATTCTTGGCAGCTTGCTTGAGGCCGACCTTCCCGCGGACAGCTCCGATGAACTCACCCTGAACCTCGACGCCGGTGAGTACATGCTGCTCTGCAACGTGGCCACGCACTACCAGCTCGGCATGTGGGCTGAGTTCACAGTCACGTAATCCCACACAATCGAGAGGAATAAAAGTCCCGGGGGGGCGGGGGGCCCCCGGGGGCGCGGTAAGTTTAAAAAAAACCCCGGCCCCCGGGCGAAAGGCGGGAGGGGTGTGCGGGGGGGGGGGTT
>VXMO01000015.1 GCA_009841045.1 Dehalococcoidia bacterium | reverse complement strand
AGCGTATACAACCCCGGCTCTGTCACCGCTCCTGCGATGTGGACCGTCACGTCGCCTACGGCCTCCTCGCCAACGTAGGGCACGTAGTAGCGCTGTCCATCCTCCAGACGCTGAGCCAGATCGACGGCATTCGTATCCGCGCCCATAGATACCCCGCCCGCCATCTCAATTGCATCTGTCAGCCGGGCCCCGGAAGACAGCGTGTACGTTCCCGGCTCCTCAATCGCTCCAACGATGTGAACGAAGACGGACTCGCCCCCCGAAACGGCCAAGGCTGGCACGTCATAGCGCGCTCCATCCTCAAGAACCTCGGCAAGATTCAATCCCGAGAGATCAGCCCGCCCTGTCGAGCCGCCCGCCGCAGCCAATGCGTCTGTAACCCGTGAGCTCCGCGGCAATTCATGGAGTCCTGGTTCCTGCACTTCGCCCCAAACATGAACAACCACCGTGCCGTCATCAAGCGGGGTGGCCTCCCGCATCGGAACGATGTAGCTGTTGCCCTCCTCCAACTCCTCCGCCATGTTCACGGCATCCGCATCTGCCCTTGCAGTCAACCCGCCGGCTAATGCAATAGCTGCGACAACCCGTGAATCCACTGACAGCGAATACACGCCGGGCCTCATCACTGCGCCCCCAATGTGGACTGTGACGGAGCTTGCCGTTGGCTCAGGCAATGGAAGCTGAATCTCAACCGGCGCGGGCGCAAGCGCCCACTCGCGAGCGATCAGAATGATGAATGCAGCGGCAACGACGACAAGGAGTGCCGTCGCAAGTATGGGCCTCAACTGTGATGAACGAGGTTCCTCTACAGTCGCGGGAGTATCAAGGGAGGGCCGCCGATCCATCCGATCAAATCACACAGTAACTGACGGGCCGCGTTGGCGCGGGCACCAGGCCTACATCATTGAAACCGGCAGACAATCTGTGTGGGAACTGTAAGGACTTGTTGCCAGTAACAAACATATACTAGTGCATCAGTATCGGTAATCAAGTGTCGACCCTCCCACGAGCCGGATTCCTGCCGCTCTCCCCCCATATACTCGAGAAGAACCTTGACTGCCCTGACAAGAACGATTTCCAATAGCGTGCAACCCTCTGGAGGTGCAATCAATTTGTCATCAATGAGTCGTCCTGATGGTCGTGCCGCAGATGAACTGCGCGCGATCTCAATCACACCCGGCTACCTCGACCACGCCGAGGGATCGGCGCTCATCGTGCAGGGCAGCACCAGGGTGCTCTGCGCCGCCTCCATTGAAGACCGCATACCCGGCTGGCTGCGTGGCCAACAGAGCGGATGGGTCACGGCGGAATATGCCATGCTCCCACGCGCCACCCACACCCGCACTGCCCGCGCGCGGGCGCAGGGCAGGGACGTTGGTCGCTCTCAGGAGATTCAGAGATTGATCGGTCGTTCGCTCCGTGCCGTCACGGACCTTGGCGCGCTTGGAGAGCGCAGCATCACTGTCGACTGCGATGTCATCCAGGCCGACGGAGGAACCCGCACGGCAGCCATCACCGGCGCGTACGTCGCGCTATACCAGGCACTGCGATGGGCGCAGCGTGCGGCAACCGAAGCTGGTGAAGAAGATCCCTTCCCTGAGTTCCCCCTCAGGGAGGCCGTCGCTGCCGTCTCCGTCGGCATTGTGACCGGCGCGTCCGAGAACCGAATGCTCCTGGATCTCTGCTATGAGGAAGACTCCGAGGCCGGAGCTGATTTCAACATTGTCGCAACAGAATCTGGCCGCCTCGTCGAAGTGCAGGGCACGGCAGAAGGCTCAACGTACACCCGCAACCAGCTCGATGCCGTTCTCGACCTCGCAATGCAGGGCATCGCTGAACTCATCTCCGCCCAAAAGACCGCCATCGCAGCGTTGGCGTAGTAGCTCCCATTGAATGAACTGCGAGCGAAGTCCGAATGCTCACCAACGCATACATTGATGGCACGAATCTCTACTATGGCGCGCTCCGAGGCACACCTCACAAATGGCTCGATCTTCGGCGAATGCTGGAGCTTGTCTTTCCTAATGACGAGATACGTGCTATCCACTACTTCACATCTGTAGTGCGATCAGTGCCGACAGATCCGTCAGCGCCCTCACGCCAGCAAGCTTACATTCGTGCTCTAAGAACGGTGCCAGGGTTAACGGTTCATTTGGGAGTCATAAGAGGCAGAGGTTCGCCGAGAGAGAAAATGACGGACGTTGCTCTGGCAACCAGACTGATCGCAGATGCTAGTCAGCGGCGTTTTGAACAAGCCATTGTTGTTTCAAACGATGCCGATTTCGTTCCGGCGATTCTTTCGGCAAAGAACGAATTTGAAGCGGTCGTCGCTGTCTTGAATCCTGTACTTCGGGGTCGCACGCAGAGTGATCTCGAATCAGCGGCGACTTACGTCAGGAGGCTTAGGAGACGTCATGTTGCGGCTAGTCAGCTTCCCAGTCTCTTGCATGATGCAATGGGAGCTATAGCGAAACCGGCGGACTGGTAAGGTAATCATCCTTCCGTGTAGCTTGACACTACCTTCCTCCCCACGTAGATTGACTACATACTTCCCTTGGAGCTTCGGCGACAAGGTGGGGCCGCTCCGGCGGCCCCTGTTTCGTTAACACCTCACTCCCAAATCCTGTTGTCATGCTCCGTTGTCCGCTGCGCTAAAATGCGGACACCATGTCACCCGATAGTTCAGACAAAGTTGATGCTCGTCCCTTGAATGGCCGCGTCGCCCTCATCACCGGCGGCTCCCGAGGCATCGGACGCGCCATCACTCTTGAACTTGCCTCTCTCGGCGCTGATGTTGCCGTCAACTTCTTCCGCAACCCAAAACAGGCGGTAGAAGCCATTGCGAGCGTCAAAGAGCGATATGGCGTCCGGGCGGAATCGTTCAAGGCCCATATTGGCGAACCTGACCAGGTCGAGGAATTGATCTCGAATGTCATCGAGTCCTTTGGCCGGCTCGACATCCTGATCAACAACGCCGCCTCCGGTATCCAGCGCGCCGCGACGGAGTTGGAGCCAAAGCACTGGGATTGGACGATGGGCATCAACGTCCGTGCCCCCTGGCTCGCCGCAAAGCTGGCCGCCCCGCACATGATTGCCAAGGGCGGCGGCTCAATCGTTAACATCTCCAGCCTCGGCTCCACCCGTGTCATGGCCGACTACACTAGCGTCGGCGTCTCCAAGGCTGCGCTTGAATCCCTCACGCGTTACCTTGCAGTGGAACTTGCGCCACAAGGCATCCGCGTGAACACAGTCTCCGGAGGCCTGGTCAAGACCGATGCGCTTGATCATTTTGAAGACAGGGAGAATATGATCGCCAAGGCAACGCAAGAGACCCCCGCTGGCCGCATGGTTGAACCGGAAGACATCGCCCGCGCCGTCGCATTCCTCTGCCTGCCGGAGTCGCAGATGATCATCGGCCAAACCATAGTCGTTGATGGCGGAATGACCCTCACATGGCGAACGACCTAACAGACGGTCAGGGCGAAACACCCTCCACCGACGAACTCCGCGCCATGGCGCAGTCGGCACGTGAGCAGGACCAGCCGCTGACTGCGTGGGAGCACCTGCAAAAGGCCCTTGAAATCGATCGCCGTGACCACGGCGAAACCCACCCCAACGTCATTCAGGACCTCAATAATCTCGCCACCGTATTCCAGGAGTTGGGAGACATGCGCGGCGCGCGCCAGCACTATGAGCAGGCGCTTGACCGAGCCCGGCAACACTACGGTGACAAGGACGAGTCTGTCGCGATTATCCACAACAACCTCGGCGGTGTCCTGCAGGAACTGGGGCACTTCAACGACGCAAAACAGCACTTGGAAACGTCGCTAGACATGCTGATTTCTGTTCACGGCGATGACCACCGCATCGTCGCCTCCATCATCAACAATCTTGGTGGTCTCGCACATGAATCCGGCGACCTGAACGGCGCGAAAGAATACTATGAGCGCGCCCTCGCAATCGATGAGCGCCAGCGTGGCCCCAACGATCCCGTCGTCGCGGCGGAGATCAACAACATCGCCGGAGTCCTGCGTGACCTGGGCGATCTTGAAGGTGCACGTGAAGGTTACCAGCGCGCCATGGAGATCGATGAGGCGGCTTACGGCGCAGACCATCCACTCGTCGCCATTCGTGCCAACAACCTTGCTGGCATCCTGCAATACATGGGTGAAATGGATGAGGCGCGAGAACTCTTTGAGCACGCAAGTCGCGTCCTTGAACAGACCCGCGGCGAAGCCCACCCCGCCACCCAACTCGTCCAGAACAATCTCGACTCCATGCCGCCGACCCCACCTGCAAGCTAAAACGACTTACAGCACGCCCTCCCCGCTATAATGGCCGCAAGGGGTAGCAGGGCGACGCGGGACTGATCTGAGCAGCGTCCCCGGGTGGGAGTCGAATGGCGAGGCAAACGCGAAAGCCGCCCGCCGCAGCCGGGCCCGATATGTTCGAACAGCAGCGTGAGCAACGCCTCTCCCATGAGGCGCCGCTGGCTGCCCGTATGCGCCCCACAACCCTCGATGAATTCGTCGGCCAGCAGCACATCGTCGGTGAAGGCCATGTCCTCCGCCGCTCGATAGAGGCTGACCAGGTACCCTCAATAGTGCTGTGGGGACCGCCGGGCACCGGCAAGACCACTCTCGCCCGGATCATCGCTCACATGACGCAGTCCCACTTCGAGCCGGTCAGTGCCGTCGAGTCAGGTGTCGCGGACCTCCGCCGTGTCCTTACTGAAGCTCGCCAGCGCCGCGGCCTCTCCGGCCAGCGCACCATTCTCTTCATCGACGAGATTCACCGGTTCAACAAGGCTCAACAGGATGTCGTCTTGCCTCACGTCGAGGACGGTTCTGTCACTCTCATCGGCGCAACCACGGAGAACCCGTCGTTTGAGATCGTCGCGCCGCTCCTCTCCCGATCCCGCGTCTACACCCTCAATGCCCTGACCGAGGATGAGATAAGAGAACTCGTCGACCGTGCCCTCACCGACCCCGAGCGTGGCCTCGGCCAGCTCAATGCGCGACTGGATGACAACGCCGAAAGCGCTCTGATCTCAATGGCAGACGGCGATGCCCGCGCCGCCCTCACCACGCTTGAGGTTGCCGTCAGCGCCACCCCACCGGAAGCCGACGGCAGCCGAGTCGTTGACCTCTCTACCATCGAAGACGCCATGCAGCACCGCGCCGTCCGCTACGACAAGGGCGGCGAAGAGCACTACAACGTCATCTCCGCATTCATCAAGTCGATGCGCGCCTCTGATCCGGATGCCGCGCTCTATTGGATGGCACGGATGCTGGAGGGCGGCGAGGATCCGCTCTTCATCGTGCGACGCATGGTCATCTTTGCCGCCGAAGACATCGGCCTTGCCGACCCGATGGCCCTCAGCGTCGCCACCGCCTGCCAGCAGGCCGTCCACTTTGTCGGGATGCCGGAGGGCTACCTGCCCATGTCGGAGGCGTGCCTGTACCTTGCCACCGCGCCCAAGAGCAACTCTGCCTACAAGGCCTATCTTGCAGCCCAGCAGGATGTTCGCAACACCGGCGCGCTGCCCGTGCCACTGCACCTCCGCAATGCCCCGCACCCGTTGATGAGCCGCATGGGCTACGCCAACGGCTACAAGTACCCGCACGACTTCCCGGGGCATGTCGTTGACCAGCAGATGCGCCCCGACTCAGTACAAGGGCACCGTTACTTTGAACCGACCGAGCAGGGCCTCGAAGCCGAAATCAAAGCCCGCATCGCCGACTACGAAAAACACCGCCGCGACAACACCCCGCCCCCAAACGAGAAATCGGAATAACCTACGTAACGCTCGTCATTCCGGCGAAGGCCGGAATCCACCGCGTGGCCCACAGGGCCACAACACCCGCGCTACAATAATCAGAGCTTTGCACCCACATACCTGTTGCAGTGGTAGGACGCGGAAACATGACCGAGGACAATACTGACACTGGCCCCTCCGGCCCGGAACTTGTCCGCTCACTCGCGGAGTTGAGCCGCGTCGGCATGACGGACGAAGAGGTCGTCGCGTTTGGCGGCCAGCTTGATGCCATCATTGAGAGCGTTTCGGCGCTGCAAGAGGTCGATACTGAAGGTGTCGAGCCAACCGGCCACGCTATCGATGTCACCAACGTCTACCGGGAAGATATCGCCCGCGAACCATACGGCCGTGATGAGATGCTGTCCAACGCCCCTGCTGCGCAGGAGGGATACGTCCGCGTCCGCTACGTCTTCGGCGAGGACGAAACCGAACCCTAGACTCTCCCCTCATTCCGGCGAAGGCCGGAATCCATCGGGCATCCTCTCTCACCGTAAGAGAGACTTAGGGTGAGGGAGAATCTGGCGGCCCAACCACCTCGGTAAGCCAGCCCTCTAACTTCTCCCGCAGTTCGTCCTTCGCCTCGCGCAGACCGTGATTCGCGCCCGGGTAAAGGATCAACTCTTTTGGTTCACCCGCCCATTCGTAGATGCGTTCAGCGTCCGTGTAGGGCAGCACGTCGTCGTCGCGCCCATGCACCACAAGCAGCCGCCGCGGCGCTATCTCCGCTACGTCCTGCGCACCAAACGTCTGCCCTGATAGCGACGCCACCGCCACAACATCTGGTGAGAACGCCGCCGACTTTATCGCCACCGCGCCATTGGATGAATGACCGACAAGCGCCAACCGCCGCGCCCCGATGCCCCGCATGAAAGAGATGCCCGCCAGCACGTCCGCAACCGCCTCGATGAACACTTCCGGCCGCCGCTGCCCAAGCCGCAGCGATGTCACGCCGTGCTCGGTGAGTTCGTTGGCCAGCTCTTCATAGATGCCGTCCGCCGGGCCCTTGAGTTCCCGCCCGCCGCCGACAAAGATCACCGCGCCGTCCTGCCCCTCTTTGGGGTGCAGAATCGCCCGAATCTCGCCGCGGTTCGTCCCGATGAGGAGATCGATGGTGCCGTCTTCATTCGGCTTTGCCGAAACGCCGGTAAACGTAACGACCAGATCGTCGTCTTGTGGCGGCTCCCCCGGCCCGTTCGCGGTCGGAGGGTTCCCGTGGCCGTTTGACCCCTGCTCGACCATCAGTTACCCCTTCCCCCGGAGCGTCAGCGTGCTTGCGAATGCTTCTCCACAAATCGGCCCATGCGCGTGAGCGCCTCTTCGATGTCGTCCACGCTCGCAGCGTAGCAGCACCGCACGAAACCCTCGCCGGACGGCCCGAACGCGCTCCCCGGCACGACAGCGACCCCCTCTTCCATCAGCAGCCGCTCTGCAAAGTCCTCTGATGACATACCCGTCGGCATGATGGATGGAAACGCGTAGAACGCCCCGCGCGGCTCCACGCACGGCAGGCCGATGCGCCGTAGCCCCTCGACAAGCAGACGCCGTCGCTGATCATACGCCTCGCGCATCTCGTCAACGTCGCGATCGCCGTTCCTCAATGCCTCCAGCGCCGCCGCCTGCGCTGCCGTTGGCGCGGACATCATCGTGTACTGGTGGACCTTCATCATGGCCGAGATAATGTCTGACGGCCCCGCCGCATAGCCAACACGCCACCCCGTCATCGCGTACGACTTCGAGAATCCGCCCAGCACCAGCGTCTGGTCACTCCTGCCGGTCAGTGACGCGAATGACGTGAACGGCTCGTCCGGCGAATACACAAGGCGATCGTAGATTTCATCGGCGATGATGAGCAGGTCGTGGCGAGCGGCCATCTCAGAGAGTTCCTCAGTAGTGGCCCTGTCCAGCACCGTGCCCGTTGGATTGGATGGATTGTTGATGAGAAGTGCGCGCGTGCGCGGCGTAATGAGCTTCTCGACCTCGGATGCCCGCAGCCGGAACTCATCCTCCATCGTCGTCGGTGCAGTGATCAGCGAGCCCCCCGCCATGTGCACAACGGGGAAATACGCCACGTAGCAAGGATCGCCCGTGATGACCTCATCGCCCGGGTCCAGCGTCGCTCGCAGCGCAAGGTCCAGCGCCTCTGAAACGCCCACCGTGATGAGCAGTTCCGACTGCGGATCGAACCGCGCTCCGTACAGTCGTTCAAGGTATGCGGACAACTCCTTGCGAAGCTCGGGCGTGCCGTAATTGGACGTGTAGTGCGTATGTCCGCGCTCAAGCGAATCGATGGCCGCCTCGCGGATATGCCACGGCGTCACGAAATCCGGCTCGCCGACGCCCAGCGAAATGATTCCCTCTTGCCCGGCAATCAGGTCGAAGAACTTGCGGATACCGGATGGTGGAATATCCTCCACCCGCTGCGCGATACGCCGCCGGCCTTTCGATACTTCCTGCGTGTCCTTCCGCATCCCCCGCGAAGGCGGGGGCGCTGATGTATCCTGCCGTGTTGAATTGGTCATAACGGTCCGCCTACATCGACACCGGCAATCGCCGCGGAGAATCGTCCTCTGATTCGAACAGCGAGCCGTCCTCTTTGTACCGCTTGAGGATGAAGTGCGTCACCGTGCCCTGCACGGCGTCCAGCACCGCCAGCTTGCTCGCCACAAAGTTCGAGATTGCGTAGATGCTCTCACCCGTCACCTGTACCGCGAGGTCATAGTCGCCGGACACGAGGTGCATGGAACGCACCTCCGGGAATCGCGCTATACGCGTCGCCACCGAATCGAACCCCACCTCACGCTGCGGCGCAACACGCACTTCGATGATCGCGTGTACGTCGCCACGGCCCAGCGCATCCCAGTTGACCTGCGACCGATACGACAGGATGATGCCGTCCCGCTCAGCCGTCACGATGGCCTCGCGAACGTCCTCAATCGACCGCCCTGTCATCTCCGCGATGCGTTCCGGCGGCGTCCGCGCGTCCTGCTCAAGAATCCGAAGAATGTCATCCATCACATTGAATGATACCGACTCTGAGAACCGAGCGTTGCCTTTACCTGGTGAGGTGCCGGCTGAAGGCGCTTAAAACCTGTACCCCAGCCTCGGCCGCATCGTGTGCCAATCCGTCGCCTGCTCATACGTGTACGCCGCGCGAATAATCGACTCTTCCCCGAGAGAAGGACCGATTAGTTGCAGCCCCACCGGCAATCCGTCGACGAAACCGCACGGCAGGCTGACGGCCGGCACGCCCGCGATATTCACCGGAATCGTGCAGATATCCGCCAGGTACATTGCGAGAGGATCGTTCGTGCGCTCTCCCAAACCGAACGGCAGCGTCGGTGACGTCGGTGTCAGCAGCACGTCAAACCGCGTGAAAGCGTCCTCATACTCACGCCGGATCAGCGTCCGCACCTGCTGCGCCTTGCGATAGTACGCGTCGTAATACCCAGACGAGAGTGCGTAAGCCCCCAGTAGGATGCGCCGTTTCACCTCAGGGCCAAACCCGTGCTGCCGTGTCCGCTCCATCCCCTCCCACATGTCCGCCGCGCCGTCCCATGAATACCCGTACTTGACGCCGTCATACCGCGCAAGGTTGGACGAAGCCTCCGACGGCGCGAGGATGTAGTAGACGGGCAGGGCATACTCCGTAAGGCTCAGCGAGACCTCCCAGTCGACAATCGCCCCCGCCTGTTCCAGCACCCGCGCCGCTTCCAGCACGGTGTCTCGTACCTGCGGCTCCACACCCTCCCCGAACATCTCCTTGACCACGCCGATCTTCATGCCCCGCACATCCGGTACAAGAGCGCGAGTGTAGTCGGGTGTGTCTCGATTGATGGACGTTGAGTCCATAGAGTCGTAACCGGAGATGGTGTTGAGAGTCAGCGCCGCGTCGGTCACGTTCGATGTAAGCGGCCCAATCTGGTCCAGCGATGATGCAAATGCGATAAGTCCGTATCGACTCACGGTTCCATACGTCGGCTTGATGCCCACCACCCCACAGAATGATGCCGGTTGCCGTATAGAGCCGCCCGTGTCGGAGCCAAGCGCGATGAGGGTTTCGCCCGCCGCCACCGTAGCCGCCGAACCTCCCGATGAACCTCCCGGCACACGGCCAGAGTCCCATGGGTTATGCGTCGGGAAAAACGCCGAGTTCTCCGTCGACGACCCCATCGCAAACTCATCCATGTTGGACTTGCCGACCATCACCGCCCCAGCGTCCAACAGCTTCTGCGCTGCCGTGGCGGTGTAGGGAGGGACAAAGCTCTCCAACATGCGGGATGAGCACGTCGTCGCGATGCCCTCCGTGCACATGTTGTCCTTCAGCACTAAGGGGATGCCGGTCAGAGGCGTCGCGTTGCCCTCCTTAATGCGCCTGTCCGCCTCCTGCGCCGTGCTGCGCGCCTGTTCAGCCGTCACTGTCACCAGCCCGCGCACCTGCGAATCAACGGCCTCAATACGACTGAGAACGGCCTCAGTCAACTCAACGGCGCTAATCTCCCCTGCCGCCAGCAAGCGAGACGCCTCGTGTGCGGCAAGATGGTACAGGTTATCGGAAGACGTCATGAGTGTGTGATGTGCCTAGAGGAGCCTTTGTGCTGCCTCAGGATGGAGTAGCTTTTCCACGCGACTCCAAATCTGTGCTTGCACCTCTTCGGCGGGCTGTGTCGCGTCCAGTGTGAGGAAACGGTCCGGGTCTTGTTCGGCAATCGTCAGATATCCGTCGCGTACCCGCCGATGAAAGTCCTGCGCCTGCTTCTCCATGCGGTCCTTCTTCTCCGGCACCCGGGCAAGCCCGTCCTCAGGCAAAATATCCAGCAGAATCGTCAAATCAGGCTTCAAGCCGCCCGTCGCAACGTCATTCATCTTGTCGACCTGCTCAATTGACAGTTCACGACCGTAGCCTTGGTACGCCGCCGTCGAATCCGCAAAGCGATCGCAGATGACGACGTTCCCTTGCTCAAGGGCAGGTCGAATCCGTTCCGATACCAATTGCGCCCGCGAAGCCGCAAAAAGAAACAACTCCGCAATCGGGTCCACCCGCGCGTCGAAATCCTTCATCCCGTCGAATCGCGCTTGCCCAACTGTGGCCTCACTGATTTCGCCGGAACCATGGCTTCTCACATACGAATGCACAAGCTCCCCCAGCGAAGTCCCGCCGGGTTCATAGAGGGACAGAACCTCCCGTGTCTGTCCGATTTTGGTCGCAAGCAGCTTCGCCTGCGTCGTCTTGCCGGCGCCGTCGCACCCCTCAAACGTGATGAAAATACCCACGGCTGCGCTAACGCCCGGCCCCGACGGCTTCTCTCGCCCGGTATACCCGGACACGCCGGTTCGGCTCCCGGCCGTTTGAATGTGATTGCAGGCTTGCTTCCTGTGCCATCTGGTGCTGAAGCCTGCGGATATAAGCGTTCTGCGGCCTCAATTCGACCTCGTCCATATCCCCGGCCAGGACCCGCTGCAACGACTCCTCGGTGTCTTCAAGGATCGACTCAATGTCCTCTGCCATGCCGCGTGAATGCGCTATGGCCTGCAGCGCCTGCTCAAGTTGTACCGGTGTGTTCTTCCGAAGCACATAGACGGGAACGTGGTTCTCCTCCGCCGTCCTCACCGCCGGTGTGCGCCTCCGATAGAGCTGCTTCGTCGTCAGCATCACGTCCGCGGAACTGAGTGAATCAACCACACGGAACGGCAGGCTCAGGGTGTACAGCGTTTCCTCGAGTTTTCCCCGCCCGATGCCGTGCGCAAACACATCGGCAGATGTCCGCCGATAGTCCGCCTCGCGCGTTTCGTCCAGCTCCCGTTCCTCGTCCATCTGGTAGGCCGGACGGCCCGCGCCGATTATCCCAAACGACTCCTGGTCGCCCTCTGTCTCCTCAACCGCCCCTTCGTCGCTAATCTTTCTGGCCTGCGGCCGCGGCGGAGCGCCGCGCAGCATCATGTCCACCGTTCGTGCTACGTCGGCATGCACTGCAACCTCGGTGCGGCTGCGAATCTCCACAACCACGTTGAATGTCGGCGGTGCCTTGCGTTCCAGGACGGTCTTGCGTGTCCGCCGCCGCCGTGCCTCCTCATCGCCCAATGTCACGGCCTGTATCCCGCCCACAAGGTCGGCAAGCGTCGGATTCTGAACGAGATTATCAAGTCGGTTCCCGTGAGCCGTCCCGATGAGCTGCACGCCGCGTTCTGCTATCGTGCGCGCCGCCGCAGCCTCCGCCTCGGTACCAATCTCATCAATGATGATGACCTCTGGCATATGATTCTCTACCGCCTCGATCATCACTCGGTGCTGCTGATGGGGCTGCGGTACCTGCATCCGCCGCGCATGGCCCAGCGACGGATGCGGAATATCACCGTCCCCGGCGATCTCGTTGGATGTATCAACGATAATCACGCGCCGCAGCGCATCGTCCGCCAGGACACGCGCCACCTCGCGGAGCATTGTCGTCTTGCCGATGCCCGGACGCCCAAGCAGCAGGATGTTTCCGCCGTCCGTGATGAGGTCCTCGATAATCTTGATCGTCCCAAAGATCGCCCGGCCCACGCGGCACGTGATTCCCACGACGCGCCCCTGCCGGTTCTTGATCGCGGAAATCCGATGCAGTGTGCGCTCGATACCTGCGCGGTTGTCGTCGTTGAACTCGCCGACACGTCCGACAATATAGTCGAGGTCCTCTGACGTGATCTCCGCATCGCTCAACTCGACCTCGGCGTCAAGAAAGCGAGCCTCCGGCATGCGGCCAAGGTCCAGCACGATTTCGAGAAGCTGGTCCGCGTTGCCGTGGGCGCGAAGGGGAACGGAAATACGCGGCGGAATTGCGGAGTACAGCGCCTCCATATCGTCGGTTTCCGACTCGCTGGCAACGTAGAGCTGCTGCTCCAAATGTGTACCCCTTTCGCCCCGAATAATCCTGCTTTGAGCTTACCGCACACGCGCCAGAAATTCTGCCGTCTGCGCTAAGAAGCTATGGGTGCAAGCGCGCCCTCAAAAACCCGCTGGCCCATCTGGCAGGCGAAGCTCTTATACGTCGCTTCTGAGCGGAATCCACGCAACGTCAAAGCCCGGGAAGTGGCCGTGTCGTGAGTTGGCGTCAAAAACATAATCGTCCGCGAGCGGCCTGACGACTGGATAACAGACTCAATCAGCGCCTCAATCGCCTCGGGTTGTTCCGGCACCGCCGCGCATCGGGCGATCACCGCGTTGGAGCCTACCTGTCCAAACCGTACCCACCCAATCTGCTCGCCATTTACTGATGCAACGATATCCGTCGTCTTCCGCACGTCGATCCATCGTGTCGCCAGCGACTCCTGCCACTCCCGCACCGTCATTCCGTCCGCAGCGCGCATGTCAACGGGCGCCCACGCTGTGTGGAGTCGGAACAACCGAAAATCGGCCGGTTCCGTAAGGACCCTGATGCTGACGTTGGCCGGAATCTCACGCGCCTCCCGATCTCCGGCGGGCCGCACAAAAAGCTCTTCCTGCGCATAACCGCGGAAACCGGCGCTTCCAACCGACTCCAGGATTGGGCTATCGCCCGACACCCGAAGGAAGATAGTCGTCCCCTTCTTTGGACGCAGCATCCTGTCGAGTTGCGGCAGCAGGTCGGAGCACAGTTCTTCCGCGTCCGGCGGCGCCAACAGATGCTCGATTTCCCACGAAGAGCCGCCCTCTGCGCCGCGGACCACGGCTAGCCCGCCCGGCCTCTTGCCACCCTTGAGAAGGAGTCCTAGCGTCTCACCCTTGCGCGGCAGGGACGCCGTGCCCACGATTCGCGCGATAGAGCGCTCAACCCCCCTGTCCTTCCCCAACTGCGTGTACGGGAAAGCGTGGTCGATCATGGGGCGGGATGCCAGCCCGAGAAGGCTGGCAAGTTCCGTCGGTCGGGCTCCCTTTAGCATGTCCTAGACCGCGTACAGCATGGTCTCGTGCTCTCCGTCCATTACCGATTATTCTAACGATTTGGCGCATGGGTGGCGTGTCTGTTGGACAGCGCCCGCGCCGGTATGTATACTGCGCGCCAGTAACAACTGAATAAGGGTCTTGCGGGAGCTGGGTGTGCCCGGCTGAGAGGCCCCGACAGTGGAATCGGGGCGACCGTCGGAACCTGAGCTGGGTAATGCCAGCGGAGGGAAGAGGCTGCGGAGATGCCATCGCATTTCCCAATTCCATGAGCGCCGCTGACATGGTCAGCGGCTTTGTTTTTTGATGGAGGTTTGGGAATGGTTACGGATCATGGCATGGCAAGGTTTTCGCGACGAGGGCCGGAGCGATGGCTGTTCCGCACGGTAGTGGTCATGCTTGTCGCCGTCCTGACGACGCTCGGCATGGCCTGTGACAACCTCAGTGTCGACATCACTACCGAAGACCTCCCACGTGACCTCATCATCATGTCCCATGACAGCTTCAACATCGGCGAGGACGTCATTGCCGAGTTCGAGCAAGAGCATGACGCCACGGTGACCATCCTCAAATCCGGCGACGCCGGTGAAACGCTCACCAAGGCCATCCTCGCCAAGGACGCGCCCACTGCCGATCTCCTCTACGGCATCGACAACACATTCCTCGGCAGGGCTCTGGATGAAGAAATCTTCATCGAATACGAATCCCCCATGCTCGACAACGTCCCGGACGAGTATCGCCTTGACTCCTCCAACCATGTCATGCCTGTCGACTACGGTTTCGTCGCCCTGAACTACCACATCGCATGGTTCGACGAACAGGGCGTCGCTCCCCCAACTGATCTCCGGTCGCTCACAGACCCGCAATACCGTGTCCTAACGGTTGTCCAGAACCCCGCAACCTCCTCGCCCGGACTCGCTTTCCTGTTTGCAACTGTTGCCGCGTTTGGTGAGGACGGAGACTACACGTGGCAGGACTATTGGACTGATCTGCATGAAAACGAAGTCCTCGTCACCGACGGATGGACGGACGCGTACTACACCGCCTTCTCGCTGTATGAGGGCGACCGCCCCATCGTCGTCAGCTACACCACCAGCCCGGCGGCAGAGGTCTTCTTCTCGGAGGGTGCGCTGACGGAGCCCCCAACCGCTAACGTCTTGGGGGACAATTCCGCATTTCTCCAGATCGAGGGCATCGGCATCCTTGACGGCGTCCGCAATGAGGAACTCGCGCAGCAATTCGTGGACTACGTGATGGATCGAAGATTCCAGGAGGACTTTCCCACCCTGATGTGGGTCTATCCCGCGAACGAGGACGCCGAGCTGCCCGGCGTATTCGAATTTGCACCGATACCGGATGTCCCGGCGGAACTCAGCCCCGAAACAATTGCCGAAAACCGTGAACGCTGGATTGATGAATGGACCGCATTAATGAGGAGCTAAACGCTGCTGTAACAAAGATGGCCAATTTGGCGCCGATTGACATGGGGGGCCGCTTAATGGGGGGTTGGACAGCGGCCCCCCACCCATTCCTCGGAAAGTGCGGCCGTTGTGAAAGATAGTCCGGTGAACCTGTGGCGTACTGCGCGGATCGCCCTGCCACTGACGTTCCTGCTGATTGCCTTCGCGTGGCCGCTTTTCAGTATCACGCGTTTCAGCCTCGGCTGGGACGGGCAGGGCATACTCTCCCCATTCATCGACGCCGCCAGTGATTCCTACCTCAGGGGGCGCTTCATCTTCACCACGTGGCAGGCGGCACTCTCCACCATCCTCGCGCTCGCGTTCGGCCTCCCGTCCGCCTACGTCTTCGCCCGGTACCGGTTCCGTGGCCGCGGCCTACTTCTCGCCGCGATTACGATTCCGTTCATCCTTCCACCCATCGTCATGGCCCTCGGCCTGTTGTCCCTGCTCGGCCCCTCAGGCCTGGCCAACGACGCCCTCACCGGCCTCCTCGGTTTCGATAACCCGCCAATCAGACTCCTCAACACCTTTGCCATCATCCTCATCGCCCATGTCGTCTACGAATACGCCATCGTCGTCCGGCTCATCTCCACCTTCTGGGCCAATATGGACCCCGCCGTGCAGGAGGCCGCCGCCATGCTTGGCGCGTCGCCCCGCCACGTTTTCTTCAATGTGACACTGCCGCTCCTGCTTCCGGCCGTCGCCGCCGCGGCCGCGTTGATCTTCCTGTTCACCTTCACCAGCTTCGGCATCATCCTCATCCTCGGCGCGCCCCAACATGCGACGCTGGAAGTCGAAATCTACACGCTCATGACAAAACTGTTCAGACCGCACATCGCCGCCGCCCTCGCCCTCGCTCAACTCATCGCGACATTCGGAATGTTGTGGGCGTACGTCAAACTCCAGTCGGCGGCCGTAACCCGTATCCGACTCCGCGCTCAGGGCGCCACACCATCGACGGGCCGCTCCCCGACGGACTACATCATGCGGCTTGGAGCCATAGCCTCCGTGCTCCTCGTCCTGTCCCCGCCTGTCGCCCTGCTCTTGCGTTCCTTCATCACACCCGATGGGCTGGGCTTGGACGGCTACACGGCCATCATGTCCAACGACCGCAACGAGTATTTCTATATCTCCCCAATAGCGGCCATTCGTAACTCGCTCGCATTTGCTGTCGTCACCGTCATTCTCGCCGTGCCGCTCGGCGTCCTCGCTGCCTATGGCCTGCGAAACCCTCGTGCGTGGTGGCGAAACCCTCTTGACGCCCTCTACATGCTTCCGCTCGGCGTCTCCGCCGTCACTCTAGGTCTCGGCTACCTGCTCAGCCTGAGAATCGGCGAGTTTGATGTTCGAACCACCGTCGTCCCCATCATCCTTGCCCACACTCTCATCGCGTATCCATTCGTCATCCGCGTCGTCCTCTCCACAATGCGGGCTATCCGCCCGCACCTGCGAGAGGCCGCCCATGTACTTGGAGCAAGCCCGCTTGCCGCCGCCATGCGTGTCGATCTGCCTATCCTCTCCCGCGCTATCCTCGTTGGCAGCGTCTTTGCCTTCGCCGTCTCCCTCGGCGAGTTCGGCGCGACCCTCCTCCTGAACCGCCCTGAATACACCACCATGCCCGTCGCCATCCTCAACTATCTGACCCGCCCGGGCGCAATCAACCTCGCCAGCGCCCTCGCGATGAGCACCGTCCTCATGGTCGTCGCCGGCGCAGGATTCTTCCTCATCGAGCGCGCCCGCTACCGCGGCTGGGGAGAGTTCTAAATGCAAAACACACCCGTATGCAAAACACACCCGTCATTCCCGCGCAAGCGGGAATCCAGAATCCCTCATTCCGCCGCAAGCATGCCCCGTACCCGATACGGGGCCGGAATCCATCTGTCATTCTGAGCGCAGCGAAGAATCTAAAGACTCGTAACTCATGGAACGTCACCTGCTGCAAATAACCGGGCTCACCAAGAGCTACGACGGTGGCCGCACACACGCCCTCTCCGATGTCGGGTTTGACCTGCACGAGGGCAAATCACTCGCCGTCCTCGGCCCCAGCGGCTGTGGCAAAAGCACCCTCCTCCGCCTCATCGCCGGACTCGAAACGCCGGACGGCGGAGAAGTTGTAATGAACGGTGACTCTCTGAACGACGTGCCGCCCCACCGCCGTGGCTTTGGGCTCATGCATCAGGATCTCGCCCTCTTCCCCCATCTCAACGTCCGAGACAACATCGCCTTCGGCCTCCGTAGCCAAAGATGGGAATCCGAGGCGATTGAAAGCCGCGTCAATGAACTTCTTGAGTTGATGCGTATTGAGCCGCTTGCCGCTCGCTCCGTCGATGCCATCTCCGGCGGCGAACAGCAGCGCGTCGCGCTCGCGCGCTCCCTCGCTCCCCGTCCCCGCCTGTTAATGCTCGATGAGCCGCTCGGCGCGCTCGACCGCCGTCTCCGCGAAGAACTTGCGCAGGAGATTCGCCGTATCCGTGACCACGAGGGCGTCACCCTCATCTACGTCACGCACGATCACGATGAAGCGTTCGCCGTCGCGGATGGCATCCTTGTGCTGGAGCAGGGCAGAGCTGTTCAACACGGCCCGCCGGAAGACGTGTGGCTCAACCCCGCCACCCCGTTCGTCGCGCGGTTCCTCGGCCACGAGAATCTCTTTCGGTGCGAGGTCTCAACGGGTCCAAACGGCATCCGCGAAGCAAGCTGCGCCCTCGGATTCTGGCAGCCCGTCGCCCCCTCTGACACACCCCGCTGCACAGCCCTTATCCCCCCCGAAGCTGTGACCCTCACACCGCTCAATCAAGATGATGGTGTAGCGGCAACTATCACCGATGTCACCCTGCAGGGCGGCAGCTACGACGTGACTCTGAGAATTCGCGGCGAGACACTCCGCGCCGGCGTCCCTGTTAGTGCCGCAAGCACTCGACCCCAACCAAACACACCCGTCTCAGTCACCATCGACTGGACTCAAACCCGTCTACTCAACTGGGTTGAGTAACCCCAACCCGCTCCTGCAGCACCAGCACCCGTCCCTCTTCCACGGTGATATTCGCCTGCTGCCACGCCAACTCGTTGCTGACCCCGCGTGTTGAGCCATATCCCAACGAGATGCCGAGCAAGTCGTACTTGAGACCCCAGGTCGTGACTGTCGCGCCTGTCTCCGAGAGCGGCAGCAGCGTCACGTAATCCCCGCGTTGTCCCGTAAGGGATGCCGATGCGCCCTTTCTGAGTAAGAAGGCCTCACGATCCTCATCCATCAAGCGAATGTCGATTCCGCTGAGGTTCGGACGCCCCGGCAAAAGCAGGTTCGCCACCCCGTGATCCAGCCGATCCTGCCCGGTCAAAGCTCCAAGGATGCGGATTCTCTTCGCGCCTCTCCCAATCGCCTCATCCAGCGCCAGCTCCCCGTCCGTGGCCGCCTTTTCCGCCGGATACTCCACCACCGGCCATCCCCGCTCCCGTGCTGTCCGAATGGCATCGTCCGACACAGAATCGAAATCCCCGATGCACAGCGTCGGTGTGACTCCCAGTTCCAGGCAGGCGTCCAAACCGCGGTCTGCCGCGATGATGATGTCGCTCCCCCTCAGCACGGCCATCACGCGGTCGCCCGGCGTAATATCGCCTCCCGCCACAATGCAGGCGGTCAGCGACTCATTCGACACTGACTCTTGGTTGCTCATCGGTTCGCTATGGTATTGTCGTTTGACTGTGCGGGCATCATGCGCTCACGCCCGCCAACCTATACTAGTATCAGTCGCAGGGTAGGGAACCGGCTGGGGGTAAACAGTGGTAGCGACGGTTGACCGCGCGCGCGAGGTTGTCGACAAGACGCTGGAGAACGTCGAACGGGTGATAGTAGGGAAGCGCGCGGCTGCGGAGCTTGCCCTCACTGCGGTATTGGGCGGAGGCCACCTCCTGATTGAGGACGTGCCTGGCGTCGGCAAGACAATGCTGGCCCGCAGCGTTGCCGTCTCACTCGGCGCATCCTTCAAGCGTGTGCAGTTCACCCCTGATCTGCTCCCCACCGATGTCATCGGCGTCAACCTCTACAACCAGCGCACCGGAGAGTTCGAGTTCCGAGCAGGCCCCGTCCTCGCCCATATCCTCCTCGCCGACGAGATCAATCGCGGCACACCCAAAACCCAGTCCGCGCTGCTGGAGGCGATGGAAGAAGGGCAGGTAACGGTGGACGGCGTGACCCACCCCCTCCCCCAGCCGTTCCACGTGATTGCCACACAGAACCCGCTGGAACATGAGGGAACATTCCTGTTGCCGGAGGCGCAGCGCGACCGCTTTTTCCTGCGTCTGTCCCTCGGCTATCCGACCGTCGATTCCGAGATGGAGATCATGGATCGAACCCGCCTTGAACACCCGATAGACACCATTGAGCCCGTCACCTCCCCCGAAGAGGCCTTGGATCTCCAGCAAACGGTGCGGCACGTGTACGTGGATGACCTGATCAAGAAATACATCGTCGACATCGTGGACGGTACGCGTGACCACGGCTCCGTCTATGTCGGAGCGTCGCCGCGTGGCGCATTGACACTCTTCCGTGGAGGACAGGCGCGCGCCGTCATGGACGGGCGTGACTACGTCCTGCCGGATGACATCAAGCTGCTGGTCAGCCCAATTCTGGGGCATCGCATCATCCTCAACCCGAACGCCCGGATGCAGGGAATCACCCCGGATGACGTGTTGTCGCAGGTGCTTGAGCGTGTCCCCGTGCCCGGAGCCGTGCCGCGAGGGTGGCTGCGGAACTGAGGGAACACCGTGCGGAGTCGCCGCCTCTACCTCGGCGCGCTCATCCTGATGGCGCTCTTCCTGACCCTCGGGTCGGGGTTCTACGTCATGTCTTATCTCCTGAGTTCCGTCATCGCCGTGTTCATCCTGGCGTGGCTCTGGACCAAACTCAGCATGAGAGGGATCTCCGCCGGCGCGGATAATCAGCCCTCGCTGGCACAGGTCGGTGAGCGCGTGGAAGAATCTGTCTGGCTCGACAACTCATCCCTTCTGCCGCGCCCCTGGCTGCACATTGAGGACATCGGAGACGTCCCCGGGCTTGCCTCGGAGGTCATGGGCGTGCCCACGCGCGGCTCGAGGAACTGGACAAAACTGGGAACGCGGGCCGACAAGCGCGGCCGCTTTCACTGGGGACCGTTGCGCGTCACGGCATCCGACCCGTTTGGCCTCTTCGAAACAACACGCATCATCGGTGAGAAACGTGAGCTGGTCGTCTACCCGGCCCCCTTCCCCCTTGACGACTTTGTCATCTCCAGCGCGGAAGAGACCGGCGATGCCCCGGACTACCGCGCAACGTCGCAGTTCACCCCCAACGTCGTCTCGGTTAGACGCTACACGGTCGGAGACAGCCTCAACCGCATCCACTGGAAGAGCAGCGCCAAGCTCAACCGCCTCATGGTCAAGGAGTTCGAGACGGAGGTGCAGTCCGATCTCGCCATCCTCCTTGACCTCAACGCCGCGGTGCAGGTGGGTGAAGGCTTGAACGGCACGGAAGAAGTCAGCGTCACCGTCGCCGCCTCCATCGCCCGATACCTGCTCGAGTTCGATAACGGCGTCGGTTTCTCCGCCATCGGTGATTCCGAGTACACAATCCCCAACGGCACCGGCGATAGGCATATGTGGCGCATCCTGGAAGCGTTGGCGCTCTGCAAGGCCGAGGGCAGGGTCAGCCTTCGCGAATTGCTCGGCATACATGAGGCGCAATTCAGCCGGCGGACCGGCGTCATCGCCATCACCCCGTCCGTGGAAGACGCCATGGCTGCCGCCACCATTCTTCAGGAGCGAAACTCGCCGGGAGCAGTCATCCTTCTGGAGCCGACAAGTTTTGGTGCATCGGGAGACTATACCGCTGAGTTCGCGAGCTTCTATTCGATGGGCATCGCGGCCTACATCGTCCGGCTTGGCGACGACATCAGTCGTGCGCTGAGTTTCAATGCGCTTGGGCCCATTGCCATGCAGCCGGGTAATCGCCGCAGCTTCACCCGGCCTGAAAGGTGGGGAGCGTGAGCGCGACGGAGCGGCCCATGCCGCCCACACAACCCGTCGCCATACCCCAATGGCTGACCCGCGCATGGCATCGACTGCTGACGTACCCGGACACGGGATGGCTGACGGTGTTTCTGGCGCTCTTGGTCGCCGTCACCGTCGTCTGGAGCGTAGAGGATGCCCACTGGGTGCCCGTCATTCCGGGAGTGGCGTTTGCCGTACTTGTAGGCGGCGCGGCGGGCTTGATCAACGCGACGCATCGCCGCAATTACGTCGCCCAACACGTGATTGCCCTGTTCATTGCGCTGGCGCAGTCATTCGCGCAAACACTCACAGTCGTCACCGCCGCAAGCCTTGAGGGCAGGGCGCTCAGCGCCGTCTACCGCATGACCCTGTGGGCGCAGGCCCTCTTTGAGGGCGGCGCGAGCACTGATCGCTTGACCTTCGTCTTTCTCCTCCTGCTCGGCGCATGGGCCGTCGCCTATGTCACTGTCTACTTGACCCTGCTCCTGCGTAACATCTGGGCCACCCTGCCGGCTGGCTTTGCAATCGTCACCAACCTGACCTACTTGCCGCCAAGCACCCTGCCATTCTTCATGGCGTTCCTGTTGGCCTCCGCGCTGCTTATCGTCCGTCTCGTGCATCTTGAACGCCGACGCAAATGGGATGAATCGACAACCACCCAGGGATCATGGCTGCCCGTCCACGTCATGCACGCCGGTATCTGGTTCGCGCTCATCGTGTTCCTTGTCGTCACCGTGGCCCCGTCGCTGCCCGCAGGTCCGCGCGTCATCCGTTCCATGTGGGCAGAGATGCGCTCTCCCATCGGTGATGCTGAAGGTACGTTCACCCGTATCTTTGCATCGCTGCCCGCCCGCCGTTCGATGGGTCTCTTTGGCTTTACGGATGAGCTGCCGTTCAGAGGGAATATCAAGCTGCCCTCCGATGTCTTGATGCACGTCGAGAGCGATGAGCGGCTGTACTGGCGCGCCCGCACCTATGACCGTTACGCGGGCTGGGGTTGGAGTAACAGCCCCCTCGTCATCGCTGAACGGCGTGGCCTTGAGGACATCGCCGGAAGCAGCTATGCCGGCTGCGCTGAGTGCATCAGGAACGTGACCTTTGAGCTAAAGGCCCCGGCAAGCACGGTCTTTACCGCCGCCACCCCCCTGCGCACAACACTGCCCGTCGAAGCTCAATTCACAAACCTGGATGTCGACGAGGGCCACAGGCTGGTCAAGCTGGAAAGCCAGGATGTCCTGCAGCCCAACCAGCGCTATACCGTCCAGAGCTACGTCCCGCAGGTAACCGCCGAGGATATCAGCGTGTACGCCCCCCAATATGAGGACTGGGTAGTGGAAAGGTACCTACAGTTGCCTGAAGACCTCCCTCCGCGCGTCCGTCTCCTGTCTGAATCTCTGGCCAGAACCGCTGACACGCCGTACCTCAAGGCCATCGCAATTCGCGAATACCTGCGGACGCTCGAATACTCCCAGAACATCAACGCCCCGCCGCCCGGTACCGACGGACTGGAGCATTTCCTCTTCAGGGAGCAGGCAGGCTATAGCGAATACTTCGGTTCCGCCATGACGGTCATGCTACGCGCGGCGGGCGTCCCTGCCCGAATGGCAGTCGGCTATCTGCCCGGCGACTACAGCGACGAGGCGGGCGCGTTTGTCGTCCGCGAATCCGATCTCCATTCGTGGGCAGAAGCCTACTTCCCGGGATATGGGTGGATTCCGTTTGAGGCAACACCGAACGTAGAGCCGGATGCCCCCGGCGGCCCGACCGGAACATTCTCCGCGCTCGTTCCAGACGTTGAACTGGAAATCATCACAGACCTTGGAGCATTCGCATTTGAAGAGGCAGACCTGCTCCTGGAGGACTCGTTCTTCGATACCGGCGAAGAAGAATTTGAAATCACTGGCGGAGGACTGCTGCCCGGCGTGGGGGGCATCGACTCAAGAGTCTGGTATGGCCTCGGCGCCGCGCTTGGCGCCGCCGGCGTGGCAGCTCTCGCATTCCTGTGGTGGCAGGCACTCGCCCGCCCGCGAACGGCGGGGCGGGCATACGCCCAAACCGTCCGCCTCGGACGATTGGCTGGCATCAAGACCCGGCCGGACGAGACGCCGGCCGAATACTTTAGCCGCCTCTCCGCCGCATGGCCCCGCGCAACGTGGGCGCTGTACGGCGTGGTTCAATGGTATGACCATGTCCTGTACGGCCCCGATAAAGACGCCCCGCCGGACAGGCCGTTCTCATGGCGTACTATCGTATTTGGATTGCTGGCGTTGACACTCTTGAGATTCGTGCCAAGAGGCCGCGCCCGCGTAAGAAGGAGAACCGCAGATGCAAGCTAACGGCTACAGGGTAATCAAAACACCGCTCGGATTCCTCGGCCTCGTCGCCTCTCCAAAAGGACTCAAAGCAGTCCTTGGGCCGCATGATGAGCGGGAACTCATCGAACGGGAGCGTAAGGATATCTCCGCCCCTCTGGATGATGCCCCTGTCGCTGCTGATATCCTCAACCACTGGGAAGCTGCCCTCACGCGCTACACCAACGGAGAGGCAATGGACCTCTCAGGACCGCTGGACATGGACGGCGGCACGGAATTCCAGCGTTCCGTCTGGCAAACGCTCACAGACATTCCGCCCGGCGCGGTGTGGACATACGGTGACGTTGCTCGCGCCATCGGCAGACCAAAGTCCGCCCGCGCTGTCGGTCAGGCCGTCGGCGCTAACCCGCTCGGGGTCGTCGTCCCTTGACATCGCGTTGTGGGCGCGGACGGCGCCCTTACCGGATTCGGCGGCGGACTCGCCATCAAGGAACGTCTCCTCCTTCATGAAGGATGGGTGGAAGCATCCAAACAGCGTGAGAGAACGGAGTCCCGGGCCGGATTCAGGCTGACACGCCGCGAGCGCGGCCTGCGCCCCCGGATCGGCGTCATCGACTGACTATTCCTCCTCCAGGGTCTCGTCCTCCACCGGCGCGCGTGGGCTGGAGCGGACGCGCCCCAGGAATGAGGGATCTCGCAGAGCTTCTTCAATCATCTCTGACGCCCGCTCGCCTGCCGCCTCATACGGGAGCAGCACCAGTGTCGCCCCAAGGTCTTCCAGGCGATGAGCCGTCGCGGTGGACTGGCTGGTCAACAGAACGGGCCGATTAAAGCTGTTCTCTCTCAGCGCCTCAAGCAGCGCGACCTCAATGTCGGGTGATCGAATTGTTGATACTGCGATGCGGGCGGATGCCAGCGGTAGTCCCTGTAGGAACTCCGGCGCCTCAACGTCCGCGAATCTCATGTGAAAACCGAGTTCCTGCAAGCGACGCACCGCGACGGGATCAAAGTCCACGCCCATCGCCTCAACACCGATCTCACGCAGTCTGGACAGGATGACAGTGCCCAGTCTCCCCGTTCCGAAAACGAGTACCTCAACCGGCTGGTCCGCCTCATCGAGGATCTCGTCTTCCCTGTGGGCGACTGGACGCTCAATCCTGTTCATAACCGGTTGCAGGAATCGGTATATCTGGTTGGCATACGTGATCATGTAGGTGGACGCGGCGAATGTGATCAGACCCACCAACGTAACGAGAGCGAGGCTGGATTGGTCCACGTGGCCAAGGTCCAATCCAAGCGCCATCAGGATGAAGGAGAATTCGCTGATCTGGGCGAGCGCCATGCCCGCAACCAGTCCCGTCCGTGCGCGGAAGCCCATCGCGAGGGCGATTCCCATGACAATAAGCGGGTTGCCGACAAGCACGAAAAGTGAAAGTCCGATAGCAGGCAGGAGTTGGGCCTGCAAGTCGGAAAACTCAAGGTGAACACCCAGGCTCACGAAGAAGAACAGGAGCAGGAAATCCCGAACTGTCGTTAGGCGGGCAGCCACCAGTTGGCGCGGCCTCTTCGTTGCCAGCACAATGCCGGCAACGAACGCGCCCATCTCGGGGCTGAATCCCGCCCACGTCGCCCCCGCCGCCATCAGCACGGCCCACGCGATGCCGCCCAGAACCAGCACTTCAGGCGTCGTGATCATGCGCGGCTCAATGAGTGGAAAGAGGAATCGTGCCACGATGATCATGAGCGCAACAAGCGCCGCGCCACGCAGCAGGCTCAATCCCAGTTGTTCAAGCGTAGCCCCGGCCCCCTCTGCCCCTTGGAGACCAGAAAGCAGCGTGAGGGCAACGATGACGACAATGTCCTGCACAATCAGGATTCCGAGCGCAATGCGCCCGTGCAAGGAGTCGATTTCACGCCGGTCGGAGAGGACCTTGACGATGATGACCGTGCTTGAGAACGTCAGCGCGAGGGAGATATAGAAGGCGGTCAGGAAATCAAGACCAAACGCCAGCGTGATCAGCAAACCGACGATCGTTGTGATGATCACCTGCCCAAGCCCGGATATGACGGCCACGAAACCGGCTGTGCGGATGAGCGCCGGGTCAAGTTTCAGACCAACAACAAAGAGCAGTAGCGCGATGCCCACGCGCCCGAACAGGTCGACGAATTCAGAGTCCGCAGGCACCAGGTCAATGCCGGCTGGCCCCACAAAGACGCCCACGAAGATAAATGCCACGACAATCGGCTGTCGCAGCATCGTCGCGGCAACTGCCGCGAGAGTGGCGACACCGAGAATCTGAATAAGATCAACGAATTCGGCAGACGGAGCCATATCCCTCGTCCCCGTGAACCGGAAGTGCGATTACGCGCCAGGCTGACTATTCAATCATAGCGGGCAATCGAATAAAGGCGGGACGGGGCTAGCCGATAGGGATTAGTCCCTCTCCTGGATGGCCTCCGGCATCATGCCCCGAACGATATCGACGCGCATGATCACGGCCGTTCCAATCTTGTCCGGGTCTCGCTCCTGTTCCGCCGGCACCACACGCTCCCAAACCTGCTCCCACAAAGGGTCGCCTTTGGGATGGAACGTCACCTCTCCGTAGAATCGCCACCCCACGTTGAGTTCATGGTTGCGGAAGACCACCGCCGCGCGGGGATTCTCTTCCATGTTCCCCATCTGGTTGCGACGGCCGCGCTCCCACCACGCGATGTGCTCATCGTCCCAGATCATCACGCTGCCCCGAAAACCCAGGCCGGGCTCGCCATCCTTTGATGCAGTGGAAATGAGGCACGGGTAGCGCTTCTCCAGCGCCGAATTCACGTGCTCCCTCATCTCATCAGTCAGCTTGATCATGTAATCGAATCCTCCGGCTGCTTGTCTGTGGTTAGTGTGGCCGCTCCTTGAACGACTCAGGCGCGCGCGGCCCATGTGTAGTGTAAACTCTAGACTCATCAGAGCACACCGTTTTGACCGCGCGGATTGGGGGGAGTCATGACGATGCGGGGCGCTGCGGCGATTGTGGGCTTCGCGGAGATGCCGACACGCCGTACGTATGAGGGTCGCACGGCTTTGGGACTCATGGCCGAGGCTTCTCGAGATGCGATGGCCGACGCCGGTGTCCGCAAGGAGGAAATCGACGGCCTCGTTGTCGAGGGTGGCAGCTTCTACCCCGCGCCAATTGGCGAATACATGGGCCTCAATCCCAACTTTGTCACCGGCGTCAGCACCATGGGCGCGAGCGGAGCGACCGCAACATCCGTTGCGGCAATGGCGATTTATTCCGGACTCGCCACGACTGTCCTGGTCACGCTCTCCGAGGCGCGTCAGGCCGGCAGCCCGTGGGGCAGCCCTCCCACGCCGGGGTTGCGGACAGAGTTTGAAGACCCGTATGGCCCGGCCGTCGCCGCCAACACCGGCTACGGCCTCATGTATTCCCGTCACATGCATGAGTACGGCACAACGCAGGAACAGTTGGCCAATATCGCCGTGAATCAACGTTTCAACGCGCTGGAAAACGAGAACGCCGTCTTCCGCGGACAGCCCATCGAAATCGACGACGTGCTCAATTCGCGATACATCAACTATCCGATACGGCTGCTGGAATCCGTCATGCCCTGCGCGGGCGGTTCAGCCATCATTCTCACGTCCGCCGAGAGGGCCAAATCGCTGAAAAACAATCCCGTCTACATCCTTGGCGCGGGAATTGCGTGCGACCCGCTCTCGGGTTGGCAGCGGGAACGCCTGACCCGCTCCGTCGTGACCCGTTCAGCCCCCATCGCGCTCGGCATGGCGGGATACGGCCCCTCGGACATCCAATTCGCCCAGTTCTATGACTGCTACACCATCCTGCATGCCGTCTGCCTTGAGGACGCCGGCCTTGTGCCCAAGGGCGATATCGGCCCGTTCTTTGCCTCAACGGACACCACCTACAAGGGCGAGTTTCCGATCAACACGGACGGTGGCCAGCTCTCATGCGGACAGCCCGGTGACGCGGGCGGCTTCCGCCACGTCATCGAAGCCACGCGCCAGATTATGGGCCGCGCGGGCGTGCGGCAGGTGGAACGCAATGATCTCTGTCTGGTGAATGGTTGAGGCGGCACGGTGTCCAGTATGGCCACCCTGGTCCTCGGGTCCGAGGACACGCTCTAGAAAGAACCGGACAGCCAGTGCCACCAGTGGCGTAAAGAGCAGGACTGAACAATGACGACCGAATACACAAAGCCACTCCCGATCCCCGGCGGTTTGCACGGCACAACGCTGGGAGATTTCACGAAGCCGTTCTGGGAGGCCACAAAGCGGCACGAGTTGGTGATTCAGCGCTGCCGCCAGTGTGACAAGTTCTTCTTCTATCCGCGTGAGCTCTGCCCCACGTGCCTCTCAGATAATCTCGAATGGGCGCCGGTGTCAGGGCGGGGCCGCGTTCACGCCTTCACAATCGTCTACCAGCCCAACGATCCCCGTTTCAACGAGGAAGCGCCCTACGTCTACGCCGTCATCCAGTTGGATGAGGGCGCGCGCATGATCTCGAACGTCATCGACATTGAGCCGCACGATGTCGAAGTTGATATGCCCGTTGTCGCCGTTTATGAGGACATCACGCCTGAATGGACGCTGGTGAAGTTCAAACCTGCGTGACCCGTCGATGAGCGGCCCCGGAGCCGCAACACTTTCTCAGGCATCTACCGGGCGCACCGGATGGGTCGTCATGTCCGCCCTCTGGGCGGTCGACGGCACGTCCACGGTGATGATCTTCCTCATCGGCCTGACGCTGCCGGAAATCCGCAATGAGTTCAACATCAGCCCCGTTCAGGAGGGCTACCTGGGATCGGCGTTCTTTGTCGCCTTGACAACCCTTTCACTTCCGTCCGCCATCTGGATGTCCCGATTCAGCCCGCGCATCGTGACGTTGCTGGCGCTCATCGGCATGACCGTCACGGCAGTCCTGCAGGGCATTGCCCCGAATTACTGGATTCTGCTGGCCGCGAGGCTGATGTTCATGTACGCGCTTGTATCCCGCACACAGGCGGAAGTGATGCTCATCCAGCAGTGGTTCAGCGGCCCGCGCATCGCCACCCTGAACTCCATCACCGTCGCAAGCTTCGGCATCGGCCAACTGGCGGCCATCGGTCTTGTGCCGATACTTATGCCGCACGTCGGCGGCTGGCGCGGCATCCATCTCCTGCTTGCTGTCGTCTACGCCGCCGTCGCCGTCGCGTGGTTCATCGTCGGACGCGAGAGGCCATACCAAACGTCGGCCACCGAGGCTGCTCCCACCGCCCTACGAGTCGATGGGACGCCGGGAGGGCCTGCCGGTGTGCTCAAACGACATCCAATTCTCTTCGTGATTGCGTCAACCCAGTTCGGCGGGGCGATGGCATGGGCAACATTCGTCACATTCTTCCCGACATTCGCTCAAGACGAACACGGCCTATCCCTGATAACAGTCGGCCTGCTCTTCTCCGCTTTTCCGATTGGCGGCACAATCGGCTCACTCACCGTGGGCCCCTTATCCAACTGGATTCGCCGACGAAAACCCTTCATCTTCACGCAGGGCTTCATCATGCCCATTCTCTACCTGACCATCCTGTCCATGGGCCCCGACAACCCCCTGATATCGTGGCTGCCCGATAGTTTCGTATCGTCGGATTCGTGGACGTTGGCGCTAGTGCCTTTCCTGGTCATCCAGGGAATGATGACGTCCTCCGTCGTGCCCATGATCATGACCGTCCCGTTCGACATGCAGTTCAGGCCGCGTGAAGTCGCGGTAGCGGTCGGCCTCATCAGGACAATCACGCCGCTCGGCTCCACCATCGGCCCGGTCCTTGCGGGCGCGTTGCAGGAGGGCACAGGCTCGCTCGAAACAGCCCTGTTTATCGTGCTGCCCGTCTCAGTCACCGTGGGCCTGATCGGCATACTCCTGCCGGAATCCCACCCATCCCGAAGAACAGGCTAGGGCCAAGCCGTCGGCCAAAATCTCTCCTAGCCGGAACGCGCCCCGCGAACTCCATTACTCATCAACGCTGACCGCGAACTTGAGCCGTAACGCAGTTACCGCAGTTACCGCCCCTTCCACTCCGGAGTCCGACGCTCCGCAAACGCCGCAGGCCCAACCGCGGCATCCTCACTGCCCAGCACCTTCGCGCTCAACTCCTGCGCGAACCGGTACGAATACTCCGGCGGCATGCTCTTGCCCACGTAAGCAATCTGCTTGATCGCTTGAACCGCCAACGGCGCGCACAGCTTGACCTCTTCCGCGATGCCCTGCGCAGCCTCCATCAGCGAGTCACGATCGGGATGCACCTCTTGGATCAGCCCAATCCGTAGTGCGTTGTCAGATGTAATCCGACTTCCCGTCAGCATCATCCGTAGCGCGTCGCCCGTCGGGACCATTCGCATCATGTGATGCAGCCCGTATGCCGGCATGATGCTCCAGCGCGGTTCTGGCAGCCCGAACTGCGACTTCTCAGTAGCAAGACGGATATCGCACTGCATCGCCAGCTCAAGACCTCCCGCCACGCAATAGCCGTCGATGGCCGCGATGATCGGCTTCCACACGTTGAGATCGGGAATGAATCGGGAGCCGGGCCCGCGCGATTCGAACTGTGACAGTCCCTGCGCCTGCCTGCCGCTGACTTCTTTCAGGTCTGCTCCGGCGGAAAACGCCCGTCCACCCTCACCCGTGATGATCGCCACCAGCAGGTCGTCATCGTCACGGAAATCACTCCAAATCTCATAGAGTCGCGCGCCCACCGCGGAATTAAGCGCGTTCATCGCCTCCGGTCGATTCAACGTCACATAAGCAATGCGATCCCGCTTTTCGTACAGGACAACGTCCGATGAACCTGTCATGGCTATCTGCTCCTTTCGGCTTTGTAGCCGCTCCCCGTTTGACCCTCAGATGGGACGGTAACGAGACACCCGCCAACCGTCAACCACAATTCCATGCCGTATTGTAGATAGTGCGATGGTCTTCCTTCTGCAATCTTTGTTTGGCCGCGGCCCACTGCGATCCTTCCAGTCAGGCGACTACACCCTGTTCTGGTTGTCATCTGTTGGGGCAATCATGTCCCACATGATGCTGCTTCTGTTCAGGGGGTGGGTCGCGCTTGAGCTGACGGATTCTCCGGAGATCGTCGCCGCCGCTGCAACCGCCGGTGAACTGCCGTCTTTGGTCCTCTCGCTCCCCGGCGGCGTCCTGGCGGATAGATTCAACCGCAAGGCCATTCTCATCATTGCTGAGATCGTTACGATTCTGGCGCTCCTGGGCTTCGTCGTCTTGCTGGCCATCGACCAAATGGAGGTCTGGAGCCTCTTCGTCCTGACGGCCATCGCGGGCATCGCTTTTGCCGTCGGCCTCCCCTCCCGCATGGCCGTTGTCCCGAACTTGGTCAGCCGTGAGAACATGGCCAACGGCATCGCCCTGTCCTCCATCATGTTCAGCGGCGGCATGCTCGTCGGCAGCTTCATCGGCGGGCGCCTATTCGATGAATTCGGCGGCGCGGCAGCGTTCGGCGTCGCCGCCGGCCTCTCAGTCCTCTCAATAGTCTTCCTCCTCCCGGTCAACACCCGGCAGGGCATCCGTGAGGGAACGAAGACCCTGATGACTGTTTGGACGGACACGGTAGAGGGAGCAACCTTCGTCTGGCGCTACAAGAACATCCTCGGCCTGATGACGATTGCCGGCGCATGCATCATCTTCGGCTCGCCGTATCAGACCCAGCTGGTCGTGTTCGCGCGTGACGTTCTCCATCAGGGCGCGACGGCAGCGGGAGATCTCGGCGCGGCGGCGGGAGCCGGGTCGATGACGGGCTCTATTGCCCTCGCGACCTTTAGCAGTCCCCGCGCAATCCGAAACCTGATAGTCGTGGGTGGAATCGGCTTTCCGCTCGCCCTCGTTGCTTTCAGCTTCTCCGAGATACTTACGCTGTCCATGCTCTTTGCATACTTCGCAGGCTTCGGGTTCCAGGCATGCCTCATCGCAACCACCGCGCGGGCGCAATTCCTCATCAGCGACGGAATGCGTGGCCGCCTGTCCGCAATCCGCACAACCACGTGGGGAGCCGCTCCCGTAGGATTCACCATGATCGGCTGGCTTGCGGAACAATACGGCGCGCCAACGGCCACTGCAATCATGGGCGCCATCACCCTCGGCTTGGTACTTGTGAACCTGCTGATATTCCGGTCGCTCCGCAGCACCGCTATGCCGGACAGACTCCTCGGCGACGAAGAAAAAACCGGAGAAGCAGGTGTAGCGTCTTATTCCCGCGACTCCACCTAAACCGACCTACACTACAATCGCTCGCCCCAACACCTTCTGAATCGTCGCCGTCGTCGTCTCGGCAACCTCCTCCGGTGTAATCCCCTTCAACTCCGCCACCTTTGCCGCCACCATCGGTACGTCCCGCGGCTCTGTCCAGTTTTCCCGCTTCTTCTTGTACGGCTGTGGATACGAGTCCGTCTCAAGCACCATGGACTCCAGCGGCGCATGGTGGGCAACGATCTCCTGCAAGTCCGGCAGTCGCAGTAATGGCTTGGCCAACGAAAGATAAATCCCCTGATCCAGACATGCGCGAGCATAGTCGAGCGGCCCCTGGAAGTAGTGCGCGACCGCAGGCACCTTATCGCCAACCTCCTCTGCGATGATGCGCAGCGGCTCCATGCCCGCTTCGCGATTGTGAAAAATGACTGGCAGATTCAACTCAACTGCCAGCCGTAACTGAGCCCGAAAAGCTTGCTCCTGCGCCGCCCTGTCCGGCCGACCTGGCTCCCAATCCAGCCCGGTCTCGCTGATGCAGACCACCCGCTGATGCAAGGCCAGGTCACGCAGCCGCTCGATTTCGCTGTCTGAAAGCGGGCCTGAAATATCCATCGGATGGACGCCTACCCCCGCCCACACGGCCCCAGGAAACTGTTCCGCCAACCCCACGCACCGCTCCGAAGATTCAATCGTCACGCCGGCCGTGATGATCCCCTCAACACCCGCCTCCTGAGCGCGCGCCACAATGTCCGGCCACTCATCGGCGTCGTGCTGGTCAATATGTGTATGAGAGTCGACAAAAGTCGCCATTTGGCCCCCCATCCCGTCCCAAACAAGTATAATTCGCTGAATTGCGATTCAAGGGGAGGGTGTGGCGCGTGTCGCCATGGCGGCTGGCCTGGAGACAAACAAGGGGTAAGAGGGCGCTGGCGCTCGTCGCCTCCCTTGGAATCCTGCTGACTATCACCCTCTCCGTCCTCGGCCCCCTCTATCTAAACACCGTCGAGCGCCTCGCCTTCCAGGATTACCTCGATCGCAACACCTACAATCTGGACGCGTTCGTCGCAACAAACTTCTCAACGTTTGAGCCGGAGCAATACAACGCCACACGAAGCATCATCCTTAACGCCGCCGAGGACACGCTTGGCGACGCCCTGGACCGGCGTGGTGTCTACTCCACCGCTTTTCCCATACGCACAGCACTCACCGGGACGGACCAGTCGGACGCGATAGCGACACTGACCTCTCGAACTGGATTCGACGACAAAGTTCACGTCGTAGAGGGCCGCCGTGCGCAATTCGTGGCGAGCGGCCCGATCGAAGTGATGCTCGGCAGGGAGGCCGCAGACGAGACGGGCTACCGGGTCGGCCAGCAATTCCGCCTCAACTCGCAGCTCCCTCCACCCGCAGAGCCTTATGACGCTGTGCTCGTGGGCATCGTTGAGCCGGTGGACCCTCAGGAACGCTACTGGTTCCAGGTCGGCGGACTCTTCTACGAAAGATTGGATGCCACGCGCAACAACGCAGGACTGTGGGTCATAAGCCTCTTTCTTCCGGAGCAAACCCTCGTTGACCGCATCGGCGCTGAAACGCCGTCCCTCCTTGGCAACGTCACGGACACCCTGTATGTAAATCCGGACCGCCTGTTGGACATGGGACTTGCCGACGCCGACACGGCTCTGGCGAATCTGCAGGGACGACTCACCGCGGATGCGTCTCGCAGCATCTTTATATCCCTGCTCGGCAACAGCCTCCCGGAATTCCGTGATGAAGTCGCCCGCAACCAGATGCCTCTTGTTATCGTCCTGGTTATCGTCGGCGCAATCCTCCTCTACTCCCTGACGATGATTGCGTTCACTGTCGGTCGAACGACGGAGGGAATTGTCGGACTCCTGCGCAGCAGGGGAGCCGGGGGACGTCGAACGGTCACGCTCATTCTTGCGTGGGCGCTCGGCGCGATTGTTATTTCAGCAGTCCTTGCCCCCCTGATCGCGTGGGGCGCAATCCGGGGTCTGGGTGAGCTCGGCGCATGGAGAGCCGCCCTCGACGGCGCGAATCTGATGCCCGGCCCAATCATCCCCGTTCTTCCGTGGCTCGCCGCCGGTACCGCCGTGACCATCCTCATCATGGCTGTGCCCATCATCGGCGTCTCACGTGTCCCGGTCTCCACCCTCCAGAGCGAGAGATCACGACCAACAAACCTCCCCTGGTTCCGCCGTCTGCATCTGGATGTCGTTCTTCTTGCGATAGCCGCCGCAATCCTGTGGCAGGTGGAGATTCGCGGAGTCGAGGAAGGCGTCGCCGTCGCCCAAACGGATGGCACGGCGCAGCTGGATCGCACGGTGCTCATCGTTCCGATTGCGATGACACTTGCCGCCCTCCTGCTCCTCTACCGCCTCTTGCCATTTGGCATACGCCTTGCCGCCGCCATCGCCCGAGCCATCGGACGGCTACCGATTGACATGGCTCTGGAGCGGATCAATCGCGCCTCCACCCCCGCCGCGGCACTCGCCGGCCTCCTCCTACTCTTTGGCGTCCTCGGAGTCTTCGTCGCCACCTTTGGCGGCACGTTGGACAAGGCGGCGGCAGATCAGGCGACCTTTCAGGCAGGAGTTGACGTTCGAATTGACTACCCCCAATCGTTTGACGAAAAGTCATTCTCAGAAGCGGGGGATTTCTACCGTTCCATCGAGGGTGTGCAGGACGCCTCCGCCGCCTATGCAAGCCAGGCCGGACTTGGCTCGATCCAGGTGGGGACCCTCGTGCCGATGATTGGTATCGAACCGTCAACCATCGGCGGCCTGTTGGAGTTCCGCGAAGATTACGCCGAAGTCCCTATGGAGGAACTGCTAATCGATCTCGCTCTCACGGATGAGTCGCCCACGCCTCCACGCGTCATTCCGGATGGAACGCAGAGCGTTGGCGTATGGGTGAACCCCGAAATCCCACAGGCCAACCGATTCTTGTGGCTCCAGATCATCGATGGCCTGGGACGCCCCGATACGTACAGCCTCGGCGCTCTGAACTTCTCCGGCTGGCGATTCCTTGAAACGAGACTCTCGCGTAGTAGCCAACCACCGCCCCCCGGCCCCTACACGCTCAACAGCATCATGATTTATGAGCCTGTTGAGGGCGCGAACGGAGCGCCGGGCTCCTTTGAGCTTGACGACTTTGTTGCCATCGATGCCTCGGGAACCCGGACCGTCGTTGAAGACTTCGATCATGCCGTCGATTGGCTCCCAATCCTCCTGACAGGAGAGCGGCGTGATGTCATCGAGACCGGCGCATCCGCGAGTGAACGCCGGGGCACACTGAAATTCGTCTGGGGACGCGATACGCGTGACGGCGTGCGCGGCATCTATGTCTCACCGGGCGCGTCATCTATACCCGTGCTTGCCTCCGGTGACCTCTTGCTGACTCGCGGCTGGCAGGTCGGCACCCTGGCCGCGGTGCATGTGGCGGATCGACTCGTCCCCATCCGTATCGTCGGCACACTCTCGGCATTCCCCACAATTGAACCCGGTTCCGCAGGCTTTCTGGTCGCTAATGGGCAGTCGCTCATCGACCACGTCAACGCTGTCAGCGTTACGAACAAGCTCTGGCCGAATCGCGTTTTCCTCTCGTTGCCTGCCGCGCCGGAGCAGAGAATGACTATTCTGGACACTATCGTGAACGACGAAAGATATACGGGCGAGATCGTGGACCGCATTGCCATTCAGGAAGAGACCCAGCAGAGCCCGCTCGCCTCCGCCGGATGGCGCGGCATGACGCTAATAGCCCTGTTCGCCGGTATAGGTGCTCTGCTGATTGGCGTCGCGGCCCACGCCGCCGGAGCCGCGTCGGATCGCGCCCGTGACAACGCCGTGCTGCGCGCGCTGGGTGTCCCGCGATTCACCGCGCTGTGCTCCTTCGCAGTGGAATATGTGTCAATCGTCCTCCCCGCCGGCGCGGGCGCAATCGCTGTAGGCATCTATTTGAGCTGGATTCTCGTGCCGAGATTCCAGGGCCTTGCCGGAACAGAGCCTGTGCCCAGCCTGATCCTGTCTCCGGACTGGCAGGTGGCCGGTTTGGTCATCGGATTGATATGCGCCACGGGCCTCGGCCTTGCCGCGGCTCTATGGCGCGCTTACCTATCGCAGCCCGTCGCATGGGTCTTGCGCGGGGCAGAGGCGTAGCGTGGGCTTGAGACTCCTGCCACTGGTGTTCCGGAGGTTGCGTACCTACGCGCCCCTGCTTCTGCCCGTTCTGCTCGGCTCCACCGTCGCCGCGGCCACCATGGCCAGCATCGTCATCTATACGGAGGCCCTCCGCGACCTCGGCCTGAGCCACGCCGTCAACAACGCCGACGAAAGATCACTCGATCTCGAAGTCCATTTCCAGACATCCGGCGTTGATCGCGAAGTCTATGACCGCGCAACCGGCCGTGTTCACTCCGGCGTGTCGAGAGCATTCGAAGGATTGGCCGAGCGAGAAGTGTTCGGCGTGCGGTCCTCAACATTCCTCGTGCCTGCTGACGGTTCCGACGAAATCGACCTCGAAACAACGCCCCGCGCCACGTTCCACGTCCTGGAATCGTCGGCGAAACTCCTTGCGCTGGAGGGCGGTATGGCGGAGCCGGGTATTGTCGATACAACAGACGGCATCGCCACCGTTGAGGCGGTCGCCATGAGGCAGGGCGCGGAATACCTTGGTCTCTCCATCGGAGATACTGTCCCCTTCGTCCCATTCTGGGAAGACAGGACGAGCAAGATAAACGTCCGCATAACCGGCGTCGCCTCACCCGTCGATCCTGATGCCTACTACTGGGACACACCGTCCATGCAGAGACTCGTGCGGGAGCCGACGCTCCTCAGTACCCTCCCCGTCATCATTCCTGAATCCACGCTCGTGGACGTCGTCGGGTCGATGTTCGTCAAGGCAGACGGCTCGTACTACTCACGCTATCTGACCAACCCCTCCGAGATTCGCGCGGCGGACTCTGAACGATTCGCAATCGCGATAGCCGGCCTCAATGGTTCCCTCAGCAGCTCCGTGGAGAGCTACAGGCAGAACACTGAGCTTGACGATGTGCTAACGACATACGACACGCGCATCCGGTTCATTGAAGCGCCAATCGCCATAATGCTCTTCCTCGTGACAGCCATGGTCCTGTACGCCATCGTTTTCCTTGCCGGTCTTGTTACGGATAGGCAGCGGGCGGACGCCGCCCTCCTCCGCAGTCGCGGCGCGCGCACGCCGCAGGTGCTCCAGATCTACGCAGTCCAGGGCCTCCTGGTGACCGCCGCGGCGTCCGCCGCCGCCCCGTTCATCGCTGCCGGCCTCATCGCAAGCGTCGGCTATCTCCCCGTCTTTGCATCACTCGGCGATGGCGGCCCCCTCCGCGTTTCCGTCTCCCCCCTCGCCTTTGGCCTGTCAGCCGTTGGAGGCCTCCTTGCCTTCGCCGTCCTCCTCATCCCGACGCTCCGCCTTGCCCGCCGAAACCTCCTGGAAGAACGACGACTCATCGTCCGTCCCAATCAGGTCGGATTCGTCCAGCGGTACTACCTTGATGTTGGATTAGCCGCTGCTGGCCTTATTTTCTTGTGGCAGCTCGGCCAGCAGGGATCGTTGGTCGCGGATACCCTCTCCGGCCAGCAGGGTGCCGACCTCTTCCTCCTGCTCATTCCAACACTCTTCCTCCTTTCCGCCGGACTGCTCTTGCTGCGTGTTCTCCCGCTTATCGGCGGGCTTGTCGCCCGCATTGTCGCCCCCGTCTCCCCAACGTGGCTCGCGCTTGGTCTCTGGCAGGTAGGACGCAACCCGCTGTCCGTTACAAGACTCGTGCTCCTTCTCGTGCTAGCCGCAGGACTCGGCGCATTTGCGGCTAGCTTCGGCGGTACGCTTGATCGCAGCTACGAAGAACGCGCCCGGTACGAGGCCGGCGCGGATGTGCGCATCGAAGGTGCCGACATCGCTCGTAATGAGGGCCCAACCGAGGACATGCAAGCCCTCGTAGAAGCTCCTGATGGAGTGGCCGCTGCCGCGCGCGTCTTCCGGGCGTCCTCCGGCTTCGCAGCCGGTTCATCGACAGACCGCTTTGAAGTGCTGGCCGTTGACGCCCAGACCCTCAAGAACGTGACGTGGTGGCGTGACGACTTCGCATCCAACTCCCTCGATGAAACACTTGACGCCGTAGATGCCCATGCCATCGAAAACTGGGGCATCAGGCTGCCGGATGACGCCCGCCATATGGGTGTATGGGTGCGGAGCGAACAGGCCGATCCCCGCTCCAATCTGTTAGCTATCGTCGAAGACGGTAACGGACGGTTCTTCACCATGTTCCTGGGCACGCTGGATAGCGCGGAATGGACGTATCGGGAAGCGCCGCTTGAGCCTCCCAGCCGCACATCGTGGGGTCGACGCGTTCCCGCAATTGAACCCATAGCGCCGTTCACTCTTGTGTCCCTCCAGGTTCGCCAGCGCTCCCGCTCGGGAGGTATGTCCGCCGGAGCCTTCTACGTCGACGAGATCATGACAAGAACCGCCGCTGAGGGATCGGAGCCGGAATCGGTCCGCCGGTTCACAAGCAAGGATGATCTGGCCGTGATTCAGATAGGCCCCCTCACGCGCACGGATTCCCTGCAGTTGCTTGGCGGGGCGGGACGTGACGGTGACCCCTCGCTGCTCTTCAGCTGGGGCGCGGCGACCGCATTCGTCCAGCGCGGCTTCTACACCGGCCCGCAAACCTATGAACTGCCGATGCTCGTCAGCCCGGGCATCTTGCGTTCCTCCGGGCTCCGCGTCGGTGACACTCTCGATATCGCTGTCGGCAGCGCTCGCGTGCCCGGCACTATCGTCGATGTGGTCGATTTCTTCCCCACCATGAACCCGACCGAGGGCGCGGGATATGTCATCACGGAGATACAGGGCCTCTTGCGCCACCAGAACCTCGTTGGACAGGGACAGGAAGTGCAGGCCAACGAAGTCTGGTACCGCCTCGATGAGGGCTTGGCAGGCGAGGAACGAGCCACGGCCTTGGAAGGCATCCTGGATTCCGTCGGCGCGAACCAGATAATCGACCGCGAGGAGCTGATCGCCACCTCACAGGCAGACCCACTCGTAGCGGCAGGGTGGGGCGCTCTTCTGCTGGTTGCCTATGGTGCGGTTCTATTCCTCGGCGGAACGTGCTTCGTCGCCCACTCAATCCTCACCGTCGGCGAGCGCGGCAGGCAATTCGCGCTGCTCCGCACGTTGGGCCTCAACGGCCCGCAGATCCGTGCTGTCGTCTGGTTTGAGCACATGCTGGTCGTCGGCATCGGAATCGGAGCCGGATTCCTGCTAGGCCAAAGAACGGGCGCGCTCCTGATGCCGTTCCTTGACCGGACGCAGGACGGAGTCGCCGTGTTGCCCCCGTACATCATCGAGACAAGCGCCGTCTCCGTCGGCATCGTCTACGTGCTCATGGCCGCCGTCTTCATCGCCGCCACGGCATTCGTCGTGCGCATGTACAATACGCTAGCCCTCGGTCAGACACTCCGCATCGGAGAGGACTGAGGACAAGTCATACTGATGACAATGACCAATCACAACAGCCCGCGCGACGTCCACATCATCTGTCGCGACCTTTTCAAGATCTACAAAGCGCAAGACCTTGAAGTTGTGGCCCTCCGAGGCCTTGATTTTCAGGCGGCTCGCGGCGAAATCGTCGCAATCGTCGGCGCGAGCGGCAGCGGCAAATCCACCCTCCTGAACATTCTCGCGGGATATGACACCCCCTCCGCCGGGGATATCCGTGTCGGCGACCGTGACCTGCTTGTCATGCGCGGGCGCGCGGTGGAATCCTACCGCCTCCGTGAGGTTGGTTTCGTCTGGCAGCAGACGGGACGAAATCTCGTTCCCTATCTCACCGCCAAAGAGAACGTGGAACTCCCCATGCTGCTCGCGGGCGTCGGTGGCTCGCAGCGCCGCGAAAGGGCAGAGGAGCTCTTGGACGCCGTCGGCCTCTCTGAAAGAGCAACGCACCGCGCCAATGAGTTGTCCGGCGGAGAACAACAGCGCGTGGCTATCGCCATCGCTCTGGCCAACCAGCCTGACCTCCTCTTGGCAGATGAGCCAACAGGCGAACTCGATACAGAGACGGCGCGAACCGTCCTGGACCTCTTCCAGTCTTTGCGAGACCGCTACGGCACAACCATCGTCATCGTGAGCCACGACCCGGAAATCTCCAGCTTTGTCGACCGCGTCATCATCATCCGTGACGGCCGCGCAAGCGCCGAGATCGTCTCCCTCCATTCATTCAGGCGGGCCGAGGAGAACGGCGCCGCGGAATCACCCCGCGAATACATCCTTGTCGACAGCATGGGGCGACTCCAACTGCCGCGAGAGTTGATGGATCGCGTCCGCCTCCGTGAGCGTGCGGTGGTGACAATTGACGGCGACCGCGTCGTCGTCACCCCGTCGGAATCGGGTGACTTCTAGATCGATGACCAACATGTCACAAGACGGAGCAGAACTGACCGTTCTCGCCGAGGCGCGGGGCGTCGAGCGTATCTACACGTTGGGAGCAGAGCGCCTCCACGCCCTGCGCGGCGTCGATATGCAGGGCTCAGCGGGAGAGTTCATCGCCCTGATCGGCAGGTCGGGCTCCGGCAAAACGACCCTCCTCAACATCCTGGTCGGCTTGGACCGCGCTACTGCCGGAGAGGCGTTCCTGGCCGGACAACGACTGAATGGGCTTTCGGAAGAAGGCCGCGCCGCCCTTCGCCGACAGCACGTCGGCATCGTCTTTCAGTCATCCTCGCTCATGCCGTTGCTCACGGCTGCCGAGAACGTCGAGTTGCCGCTCCGCATCTCCGGCTGGTCGCGCCGCGACCGTGAAGAGCGTGCCCGTGAGGTGATGGATCGGGTCGGCCTGCTACACCGGATGCGCCACCGGCCCTACGAGCTTTCCGGCGGTGAGCAGCAGCGCGTCGGCATCGCCCGCGCCATCGCATCGCGCCCCTCCGTCCTCATTGCCGACGAACCGACAGGAGAACTTGATTCCGTTTCGGCTCAGACCGTCTTTTCCCTGTTCAGAAGCCTCGTCGAGGAGGAGAAAGTCCTCATCATTACCGCCACGCACGACCGCGCCATCATGTCACGCGCAGACCGCATCCTCGAACTCCGCGACGGCCTCCTGACCCGTGAATCCACCCCGGAACCCGAGCCGGTTACGGAGTAACTTTCGCTCACCCCCGCGCCGCCGCCACCATCTCCGCGATCGCTGGCAGATCCTCCGCCCGACGATACGCAATCATCAGCTCATCCACGCCGAACGACTCCATCCGCTCCAGGTGCTCCCGTAAACTTGCCGCATCCGTGAACACAAGCTCCGCTGCCAGTTCCTCATAGCTCGCCGTGTTCGGCTCCCGCCCGCACAACTGCTGCAGATTGAAGTTCCGACCGAAATTGTTCACCCACCACTCGCGCACCTCTTCCGGCTCCACGTAGCCCAGCGTCGTCGTAACTTCAAACTCAGGATTCTTCGCTGCCTTCTTCGCCTCCTGCGCCGTGCCCAGCAGCGTCGGATTGCTCGTATACAGATGAACGCCGTCCGCGGTCTCTGTCGAAATGTCCAGCCAATAGCGGCTCATGGATGCGATGGCGATTGAAATATGTTCCTGCACCGGCTGAACGCGCTGTGAGACCTCTCTGAACGTGAACGCCGTCCCCTCCATGCTGACCGTCTCGCCCGAAAGCAGCCCGTTGATGATCGTGATCGCCTCCGTCACGGCCTCGTCGGGTCGATCGGCGTCGATGCTCGCGATGTACGGCCTCGAACCCCGTCCAATTGAGAGATCGACCCGCCCCCCGGACAGCTGGTCTAGCGTCGCCGCCCCATGAGCGATAACGGCGGGATTCCGATGATACGGTGCCATGACCCCGATGCCGATTCGTGGTGTCGTCGTATACGCTGCCGCCAGTGCCGCCGTCGTCCACACTTCCCATTGCGAAAATGCCGCGTCCGGAACCCATATCCGCTCGAAGCCGTAGGAATCGTAGTCCTTGATGTAATTGACCAACTCCGTCACGGGAGTTCGGACGGCAAGTTCAACACCGATGCGCATGGAAGTGACACCTCATTTCCTGAATCTGCTCGACTAGCGTGTGCTCTATGGAATGGGGCGTCAAGCGCGTGCGTCTATCATTGAAGGGCGAAGATTGACACAGCAGGAGGACAACTGCGGGTGATTGAGGATATTCTGTCCGACTTTCAAACGATCATTGAAGATCCGGGGCCGTTCTTACAATTCATCACCATATGGGGCGGCGGAGCGATCGTGCTGATGCTGACCGTGTGGTTGGTGTTGCCGCCGCTTGTGCGCGGCCTGCTCCGCTCCCTTGATCGTGTCTTCCCGGGTGGATTCGAATGGCTGCAGGCGGACCTGAGTTCGATGATCGTCCGCGCCGCGTGGCTCATCATCGTCATCGCCACCATCGAGATAGCAGCGTCCTTCGCGCTTGGCTATTCGTCCCTTGCAAGGGGGTCGATGGCCGCGGCGGGGCAGTGGGTTCTGGAATCGGCCCTCGAAAATGCGCTGCCCGTTCTCCTCATCGTTGTCGGCGGCGTCATTGCCATGCGGGTCGTCACCTTCAGCGTTCCCCGCCTCGTCGAAGCCAACATCCGCGCCCGTGCCAACGTCACCCTTGAAGAAGAAATCCAGAAGAACATAGACACGCTCTCGGATGTCGTCGTGGGAACGGCACGCACAGCCATTGTGCTGCTGACCATCTTTCTTGCGCTCAGCCAGATCGGTGTCGACCTCGCGCCACTGATTGTCGCGGCTGGCGCTATCGCTGTCGGCGTCGGTTTCGCGGTACAGAACCTCATCCGGGATGTTCTCGGCGGTATATTCATCACCCTCGAAAACCAATATCGCATCGGGGACGTTGTTAGCATCGCCGGCATCGCCGGGCTGGTTGAAGACATCAACCTCCGCCGCACGCTCCTCCGTGATCTTGACTACAAGCAGCACACCATCCCCAACGGAACAATTACAACCACCACCAACTACACCAAAGATATGTCCCGCGTGAATATGAACATTGGTGTCGCCTACAAGACGGATATGGAGCATGCCTTTGCAGTTCTGAACCGGATCGGGAAGGAATTGGCGGAGGAAGAGGAATGGGCCCCCGTATTCCTTGAGCCCATCCAGGCGCTGCGGATCGATAACTTCGGTGACTCGGCCATTGAGATCAAGGTACTCGGAGAGGTTCTCCCCATCCGTCAATGGGAAGTTTCCGGCGAGTATCGTCTTCGAGTGAAGAAAGCCTTCGATGAAGAGGGCATCGAGATACCGTTCCCCCACCGCACGCTTTACATGGGCGACGCGTCTCCGGAAACCATCGGTGTGCAAGGGGCCATCATGGAAGCTCAGCAAAGTGCGTCCCGTACCGCCCCTCCGGAAAGCAATGCCGCGGACTCATAGCGTCTGTCTCGGCGAGACGCGTACAGAATCAAGCTCATGGCAGAGCCGCTCACTGAACACTGGCCGGACATAGAAGCCCGCATCCGGGCCGCCGACCACGTCCTCATCGCGTCCGACTTTGATGGAACCCTGTCGCCCATCGTCCCTCGCCCTGAGGTCGCCTACATCCTCCCGGAATGCGCCGATGCCCTAAGGCAGCTGACTGAGAAGCCCGGTTATGCCGTCGCGATTGTGAGCGGGCGCGCCCTCAATGACGTTCGTGAACGTGCTGGCCTCCCAAACGCCATCTATTCCGGCAATCACGGCATCGAGATCGCCGCGCCCGGTCTGGCAATTGAAGATGATGTCGCAGACCGTGCCCGCCGCCTCATGGCGGAACTCCGCCGAACGCTTGAGCCCGCCGTCAGCCAAATCAGCGGCGCTTTCGTCGAAGACAAGGGCGTGAGCCTCAGTGTCCATTCCCGTATGTCGCCCGATGAACTGGAACCGAAAGTGCAAGAGATCGTCCGTGACGCGACCGCCACCGCAGTCAATGAAGGCAAAATCATCGTCGTACAGGGCAAGAAGGTGCTGGATATCCGCCCCGCCGCCGCTCGTGACAAGGGCGCGGCGCTGCGATTCATCATGGACACACTCCTCCAAATGGCAGAAACCCGGCTCTTTCCCATCTACATCGGTGACGACACAACGGACGAAGACGCCTTTCGTGAAGTCAATCTCTCTGACGGCATCTCGGTACTGGTCGGCGGGCCTGACCGCGATACATCCGCAGCCTACCGGCTGGATTCGCCGATTGATGTCGCCGCGTTCCTCACAGACCTGGCAAACGTGAAATAGCGCGTCGCGCCGTACGATTCGCTATTATTGTCTCGACGGTAGGGGAATAGGGACAGGACTGGGCTATGGACGCTTCAGAAATCATGTCAAGCCGTGTGCACACCATCCGCTCCGATGCGACGGTTGTCGATGCCGCCAATACCATGCTCAATCACAACATCAGTGCGCTGCCTGTGGTGAATGACAGCGATAAGCTTGTCGGCATTATGAGCCACTCAGACTTCTTCCTGATGCCCATCAATGACCCGGGGATGAGAGGAACGGTCTTTGAGATTTTCGGCAATATCTTCGTTAATCGGGACAACATAGGTAACCTGCATTCCGTTCTCTCGAGGACTCTCGTCTCCGATGTGATGTCCTCTCCCGTCGTAACTGTTAGAGAGGGCACACAGGTGGAAGAAATCGTTAGCATCATGCACCGGCGCCGGCTCAAGCGGCTTCCTGTTGTCCGTGACGACAAGCTGGTCGGCATCATCACGCGCCACGACTTCGTTCGCTTGGCCGCGACAATCGGACGAGAGTAAGAAAATGACAACCACAATCACCCGCGGCAAATACGTTCTGGTTCGCGCCGATCTGGCAGGCGACAGCACAGTCCTGACCGACGGTGCAGTAGCGCAAACCGATGGCCGGATCGTCGCCGTCGGCTCATATGAAGATCTACGTGCCCAATACCCGGACGCCGATGTCGTCGGCAACGGCCGCCAATTCCTCATGCCCGGCTTGGTCAACGCCCATCACCACGGCCGCGGCCTATCCGGCCTCCTCCTCGGCCAACCGGACGGCGGCCTTGAAACGTGGATTAATCACGCATGGGGACGACGCGCCGTCGAGCCCTACAATATGATGCTTTACACCCTTCTCAACCTCATCCGCACCGGCACAACCACCATCATGTTCAACCAGTCCGCCACCGCCCGCCACATGGTCTGGGATGAGGCGCAGGCCAACCTCCGCGCCCTCAACCAGGCCGGCCTCCGAACCGCTTTCTCGCTCGCCTTCAAGAACCAGTGCTACTTGGTCTACGGCAACGACGACGATGTGTTTTCAAGGATGCCGGACGACCTCGCAAGCGGCGTGCGCGGCGTGATTGAAGGCTCCGTCGTCTCTGATGAAGACTACTTCGGCATGACGGCGGACCTGATTCGTAACTACCCCGTCGATTCAACCAATATGGTTCGCGTTCTCTACAGCCCGCAGAGCTACCACTGGGCGGACGAAGACACGCTCGGGCACATCGCTGAACTGGCCCGCGCCGCAAACGTCGGCATCCACACCCACTGCGTTGAGAGCTACTACCAGCGCCTCTACGCCGAGCGACTGCACGGCGAGGGACAGACTCCCACCCGCCGCCTCCATGAACTCGGTTTCCTCGGCCCCAAGACCTCTTTCGCACACGGCGTCTGGCTCACGGAGGAAGACATCGCCCTCATGGCTGAAACGGGCACTAGCATCAGCCACAACCCAAGCTCCAACCTCCGCCTCCGCAGCGGCATCGCCCCCGTCCTGGAGATGCATCGGCAGGGCGTCCACGTCGCGCTCGGCACGGACAGCACGTCCATCAACGACGACGATGATCTCTTCCAGGAAATGGCGCTCGCCATGCGCCTCCACCGTCCCCCGGGCTTGGAGGTGCCCCACCTCAGTTCCCACCAAGTGCTCCACATGGCTACCCTCGGCGGCGCATATGAGACTACCTTCGGCGAGGACATGATTGGCTCGCTTGAAGTCGGCAAACGCGCCGACATGGTTCTCCTTGACTGGGATCGCATCTCCACGCCCTATGTCGCCGAGAATCTCGATGTTCTGGATGTGCTCGTCTCGCGCGCCCGCGCGGTGGACGTCGATACTGTCATCGTAGAGGGCAGTCCGATCTTCGAGGACAAGCAGTTCAGGACCATCGACGCCCCCGCCGTCGTCGAAGCCGTCCGGGAAGAACTGGGCACCCCCGAACCCGAGGATCTCACCCACCGCCGAGACCTCGCCGCCCGCCTTGAGCCGTACCTCCGCGACTACTACGCAGACTGGCCCGTCCCCGAACAGCCCTCTTACCACTACCAAAGCTTGGGGTGAACGCCAACCATCCCACACAAATCGGATAGTCGTCTGCCTCACCCACTGCAATAATGTTCTTGAAATCACTGGAAACAGCAGTGGGGTAGGGACATGACAGTAATCGCCGAACGAAGCACCCAAACAGATGCGCTCGCAGACGAGCGCTGGCAGGCCATCTGCAATAATGATCCGGCTTGGGAAGATGCCTTTGTCTTTGGCGTCAGGACCACCGGTGTCTACTGCCGAACAACCTGCCGCGGCGCTGCTGTCCTCCGCAAGAACATCGAGTTCTTTGACGAAATCGCAGAAGCCCGCGCCGCCGGATACCGCCCCTGCAAGCGGTGCCGACCCGACGAGGGCGGTCCCCACTCCCGCGCCGTCAACGTCGTCACCCAGGCTTGCGACCTAATCGACGCCACCCCGGATGAACTCCTGACTGTCGCTGCGCTCGCCCGACATATCGGCGTTACCGACCACGCCCTCCGCCGCTCATTCGACGTGATTCTCGGCATCACCCCACGCCAATACGCCGAACAGCGCCGGCTGGAGCGATTCAAAGACGACGTTCGCAACGGCCACGATGTCACGTCGGCGCTCTACAACAGCGGCTATGGCTCGTCCAGCAGGCTCTATGAGTCCTCAGACGCGCATCTTGGCATGACGCCCGGGCAATATCGCAAAGGCGGCGTAGGCATCTCGATCAACTATGCAATCGTCGATAGCCCGCTCGGCCGCCTGCTCGTTGCGGGCACGGACAAGGGTGTGTGCCGAATCTCCCTGGCCGACGACGATGAATCGCTGGAAGTCGCTCTCAGGAAAGAATTCCCGCTTGCCGAGCAGGCAAAAGACAGTGGCCCCCTCAGCGAATGGATCGAAATCGTTGCCCGCGTCGTCTCCGGAGAACCGTCCGACATAGACACCGGGCTGCCTCTCGATGTACGCGGCACGGCATTCCAGCGCCGTGTGTGGGAGGCGCTCCGACGCATCCCGCGCGGTGAGACCCGGACCTATTCCCAGATCGCGGAGGACATCGGCCAACCGACCGCGACCCGCGCCGTCGCCAACGCCTGTGGTAAGAACCCCACCCCCGTCGTCGTCCCCTGCCACCGCGTCGTGCGGACAGATGGCGGTCTCGGCGGCTATGCCCTCGGCATCGAACGCAAGCAGAAACTCCTCAGCCGGGAAGGCGCGCTGGAGTAATGCCGCCACTCAACCGCCAGGCCTGAACGCGGCTTAGCATCTCCATTGATTTGGCATTGCCGGAACGCGAACTTGAGCCGTAGCGCAGCTACCGCCTAACTCCCCGCAGCTCCGGCAGCATAAACCGCAGCGCCATCACTACCACGAACCCCGTGCCCGTCAGCACTGCCAACGCCATCTGAGGCCCCAGGTTCTCCGGCTCTGCCATCCATCCCACCGTCAGCATCCCCAGCGGACTCGCGCCGATCCCCAGCGCGATTGCCCCCATCGCGCGTCCCCGCATCTCCGGGCTTACCGCCCGCAGCGCGATCGTCGGCTGCATCGTGGCAAACCCGGACATACCAAGACCCGCCACCATCAGGAGGACGAGGGAAACCGTGTACCACTCTGAAAGGGCAAAGAGCACCATTATCCCCAACATGAATGCCGACCCCAGAGAATAGACCTGTCCATGGTTGCGTATCTGCCGTGACGCGATGATGATCGCACCCGTCAACGACCCTACACCGGCCGCGCCCGCCAGGATCCCGTAGAGAAACGCGTTCGCGCCCAGCACGTCCCGCCCAATCACCGGCACCATCGTCAGGAAGGGAAATCCGAAGAAGTTGAGGCTAACCGTGATGGTCAGGGCGGCCACGAGAGCCCTGTTGGTGGCCAGCACGGTCACCGACTCCTTCAGTTGTCTGAGGACAGGCGTCTTCTCCTCGCCCATCGACTCAGTTTTCGGAATCGTGAACAGAACCCAGCCCGCCGCCAGGTACAGCCCAAACATCAGCGCGTACGAGCCTGAGAAATCGACCAGCTCGATAATCGCCCCCGCGAACAGCGGCCCCACGATGCTGCTTCCGGTAAGGCACACAACATCCAGCGATATGGCATTCGTAAGGGCGTCCCCGCGAAAGATCTCCGCGAAATAGGCGCGCCGCGCCGAGAAGTCCACCGCCCAAGCCGACCCGGTCAGGAACGTCGCCAGGTACGCGTGCCAGGGCTCCACGTCCCCGCCAACAAGCACCGCGAGCATCCCGCCGACCACCACCACGTTGACAATCTGCGTCGCGATCATCACGTACTTGCGCGGAAAGCGATCTGATAGGCTGCCCGCCACAAGCCCGAGCAGGAACATCGGGGCCATCCGGAAAACGCCAACAAGCGCCACCTGCGACGGCGAGTCTGTCAGTTCAAGAACCAGCCATGACAGAACCGCCATCTCCATCATGCGGTTCATATACCAGAGCCAACCGGCCATCCAGAGACGGCGGAACACGGGGTTGCGGAGCGAGCGGAACGTGCGGAAACGCGAAGCTATTTCGGTTTCGTCCTCAGCTAGTGTGAATGGCGAGGTGCTGCTCAAGCGCTGCAGCTCTTGAGGAACTCGTCAAGCTCCTGGTTGTACTGCTCTGGGCGCGCCGCCCTCATGCCGTGTCCCACATCCGGCCACAGGCGGAAGTCCAGATCCGGTGTCGCGATCGTCCGATAGTATTCCAGCTCCTCCGGCATCATGTAGCCGCCCGCGTTGATGTCTGCCACCAGCACCAGCGTCGGCACCGCGATGCGGCGCATGTGGTCCTCACAGCGGAACGCCCACTGCCGATTGTCGGTCAGAAGCCGAGTAACAGCGTGCGGCGAGAAATGATGATGGCGATACACCAGCTCATCCGCCTCCTGTTCGGACATGCCCTGTTCCTTCGCCTCGGCGCGAATCTCCGCCTCTGGCCTGTTGTGGCGGGCAAGCGCCTGCTGAAGGCTCGTTACGTGAACGTTCACCATCTTCCAGTACACGGGGTCCTCAAGGAACGCGCAGCAGATCTTGTCCGCGTAGTCGGACGCCATGATCGTGCCGATATTCCCGCCCCATGAGTGCCCCACATAAGCTGGCTTCTCAAGGCCCAAAGTATCGATGAGTGCGACAACGTCCGTCGCGAAATCGCGCAGCATATAGCCGGTCACGGGCTTGTCCGTCTGCCCGTGTCCCCGGTTGTCCGGCGCGATGATGTGGTATCTGTCCTCGAATGCCTCCGCGACCGCTTGCCAGGACGACGCCAACCCCGTCCATCCATGCACCAGCAACAGGTCGGGATTTGAGGGATCACCCCATTCGAGGTAGTGCATGTTAAGGCCCTGGATATCGACGAACTTGCTCTCAGGCATGGTGTCTCCCCCGTCACCCGCGGCATCCCGCCACGGCTCCCTTGCAGTCAGAGCAAAAGTGTAGCACGCCACCCCTCCCGTCATTCCCGCGGAAGCATGCCCCGTACTCCGATACGGGGCGGGAATCCAGTGCCGCCCACAGGGCGGCCTGTCACCACCTCACCGCCATCCACTTCCGAAAGAACAGCCCCTCGCTACAAGGCCGTAGAATAGCGCCATGCTGAAAATCGTCGCTCACGTCCTGCTCTTCATACTCGCCGTGGTCGTCTTCTACCTCGGTTTGGGAATCGGATTGGCGCTCAACCCCTCTCTCGGTACCCTCCTCTGGCTGGTATCGGCTGGTATTGCCGTCGGCAACATCATCTGGATAGTCCGCGGCAAGAGATAGCGCGCGCTTTCCTGTCATTCTGAGCGCAGCGAAGAATCCAAAGACTCATCGCGAACTTTGGCCGTAGGCACTGCCTACCCTATTTGACCAGTTACAAGCCGACGGCTAGGGTTAAGGCACCCCGCGAGACTCGTTCGTATGACCGTTCGGGCGTTAGATGAGCCTTCCGGGTGGGGCTAGGGGGCAGGGCGATGCAAGAAATACAGCGTCTTGTCGTCGTGTCCAACCGATTGCCCGCATCCGCCCTTCCGGACACGCCGCAAGACCAGAGAACGCAGACTGTCGGCGGACTTGTCTCTGCCGTCCAGTCGGCCTTGGAACAGTACGGCGGCATGTGGTTCGGATGGAGCGGCACAACAACGGAACGCCGCCTTGCCGGAGAGCCGTCCGTCGCGCGCAGCGGCAGCATCGACGTTGGCGCGATGAACCTCACCGCAGACGAGGTCAATCTCTTCTACTCCGTCTTCGCCAACCGCACTCTTTGGCCGCTCCTGCACGCCTTCCCCAACTTTGTCCACCTTCGCCATGACGCCTATCGTGGATATCGACGCGTGAATCGTCGTTTCGCCCAGGGTCTCTACCCCCTCCTCAGGAACGGCGACGCCGTCTGGGTTCAGGACTACCATCTGATTCCCTTGGGTTCGGAGCTGCGTCGGATGGGATGGCAGGGCAAGATCGGCTTCTTCCTGCATACGCCGTTCCCCGCCGCGGAGGTCTTCTCCATCCTCCCGTGGGCAAGACAGCTTCTCGAAGAGTTCGTCAGCTACGACCTCGTCGGATTCCACACCAATCGCTACGCCCACAACTTCCTTGACACCTTGCAGGTGGAGATGGGAGGAACCGTCGATGCTGGGGTGTTCGAGGGCCGCTATGGAACCCTTGGCGCTGGTGTCTATCCAATCGGGACCGACCCTGATCAATTCCAAAAATGGACGCGGGAATCAGTTGAAGCGGAAACCAGGGACCTCCTTCAGAGACTCTTGCCGCGCCAGCCGGTTACACGCAAGAAAGTCGTGCTCGGAGTGGACCGGCTCGATTACTCCAAGGGAATTCCACAGAGACTCAGAGCCTTTGAGGCGTTGCTAGACCGCTATCCTGCCGTTCGTGGCAAGGTCACCTTGATCCAGATATCCGCCCCCTCCCGTAGCCGCGTGCCCGAATACGTCGAGGAACGCGAGCGTGTGGACAGGCTTGTCGGGCGTATCAATGGCCGATTCGCCGAGGCGGACTGGGTGCCCGTTCACTACCTCTACCGCTCCTATAACCAGGAAGAACTGGCCAACTTCTTCCGTGAGGCGGATGTCTGCCTCGTGACCCCGCTCCGTGACGGCATGAACCTCATCGCCAAGGAGTTCGTCGCCTCCCAGGGCCCGGACCCCGGCGTCCTCGTGTTGTCCCGATTCTGCGGCGCCGCCGAAACGATGCAGGAAGCCCTGATCGTCAACCCCTACGACCTCGAAGCTACAGCCGAGGCCATGCACAACGCTCTGTTAATGACACACCGCGAACGCCGCCGCCGATGGATGGCGCTGTATGAGGACGTCCAGACAAACACCGCCAAAGCCTGGGCCGACAATTTCCTCGCTGACCTCACCGCCGGCCGCAATACCTACGTCCCTCAATCCGCAATATAATTTCCCTTATAAACGGGACTCTATTGCGATGCGAACACTCATTGTTTCTGACATTCACTCGAACATCGTCGCGTTTGACGCCGTCATCCGTGACGCGAAAGCGCGCGGCCCCGTCGATATCATCTGGTCGCTGGGGGATATCGTCGGATACGGGCCGCATCCCAATGAGTGCCTGGATACCCTGCGCGGCTTTGAGCACGTGGCCATAGCCGGCAACCACGATCTCGGCTCGATTGGAGCCATCTACCTCGGCATGTTTAATGAGGAGGCGGCCATCGCCTGTGAATGGAACGGCGAACAGCTGTCACCGGACAATCGCGCCTACCTTGAGGGCCTGCCGAGAGTCGTGCAGCAGGGGGAATTCACGCTGGCCCATGGCTCCCTCCGTGACCCCGTCTGGGAATACCTGATTCATGAGGAGGCCGCGCGCGCCTCATTCGCTTTGTTGGAAACACCTTTCCTCCTGATTGGCCACTCCCACCTGCCCCTGATCTTTGAGGAGATCGTCTCAGCGCCTGATGCCCCGCCCCGTGTCCATTCCGTCGGACGCCTCAACCATGGCTCCCTCATCCACCTGCCTGACAATGTCCGTCTTATCCTCAACCCCGGCAGCGTGGGACAGCCCCGTGACGGCGATCCCCGCGCCGCCTACGCGATTCTTGATACGGACGCCCGGACATATACGCAGTTCCGTGTCCAGTACGACGTCGAATCGGCACAGAAAAACATCCGGGACGCCGGCCTGCCCCTAAGCCTCGCCGAACGCCTCGCATACGGTCTCTAAGGCGCGTCGGCGTGAGGCAAACGGCCCTCAACTTCTTCTCGACCGATGATCTGACCCTTGAAGGCATCATCGCCGAGCCGTCCGGTGAAGAGATTCCCGAGAGCGGTGGTGATCTCCCCGGCGTTGTCTTCTGCTCCCCGGAGCCGCACCTCGGCGGCACAATGCTCAGCCCCGTCGTTGAGGCCCTAACCCGGGAGGTCACCCCTCGCGGCTTTGTCTCGTTCCGATTCAACTACCGCGGTGTTGGCGACTCCCAGGGCGAGAACGCCCTGGGGCAGGGGCAGGTCTCAGATGCGTTGGCCGCTGTCGACATGTTGCGCGAATGGCCGGGCGTTGACGGGCGACGAATCGGTCTCGTCGGCTATTCGTACGGCTCAAGCATCGCCCTGCGTGCCGCTGCTCAGCAGCCGGAAGGCGTCCGGGCCGTCGTCGCCGTCTCACCCATCCTTGACATTCCTCTCATTGGAATCCCAACCGAAGGTGGTCTGGAAAAGGTGCGGGTCCCTGTGAGATTCCTCATCGGCGGCAACGATGCGCTCACAACCCCGGAGAAACTTGGCGAATGGGTCGATGGCATCGGACGCGACGACGTGACCGCGATGGCGCTTGAGGGCGCGGACCGCGCATGGCAGACTAGCCGCCCCGCCCTCGCCGCCGCCACCGCCGGTTTCCTCGATTCAACCATGACTCTCCGTTGACACGGAACGCCGCCATACCTACGATTCTCAATTGAGGCAGTAATCCACAAACTAACGAGATTCACTCGAAAAGGGAGGCAGAATAGATGGGGACATACGTGTTGCTTAGCACGCTGACGGATGAGGGACGCAAGACCGTCAAGCACCGCCCGGAGCGTATCCAGGAGGTCAATCGCGAGATCGAGTCGTGGGGCGCGAAGGTCACAGCCCAGTACGCCGTGCTCGGCAACTATGACTTTGTCAACATCGTTGAGGCCCCCGACAACGAGACGATCGCTCGCGTCTCCCTCGAACTCGGCGCGCGCGGCACCATCCAGATCGTCTCGCTGCCCGCATTCCCCATCGAGCAATTCATCGCCCAGCTCGCACGCACCCGCGACGACTAACTCCCCGTTCACCCTGAGCCTGTCGAAGGACGAGCCTGTCATTCTGAGCGCAGCGAAGAATCTAAAGACTCGTTTAAGGCACCACGTCCCTAACATACCCGACGTACTCGCCAAACCGACGTGGCGCAAACCCGAACGCCTGCTCAACTGAGTCGAGCGCCGTCACATTGTCCACCCGTAGCTGACTCAACTCCGCCGCAGTGATCGGCGGGTCCCTCAGCACGCGCCCCATCACCGCCGCCCCGAACTCTATGACGAATCGCGGCGTCGGCAGACTATAGACGCGCCTGATTCCAAGCTCCGCCGCAAATGCCCGCGCAATATCTACCAGCGCAATGTGCTCTGGTCCACCAATCTCATAGGTCTGCCCAGCCCGCTCCGGTTCCGTCACGCACAGCGTCAGCGCCGCCGCAAGATCGCTCACGTACATCGGCTGCAACAGCGTCCGCCCCCCGTCCGGGAATGGCAGCAGCGCCACCGGCCCCGTCCGCAGCAGCTTGACCGTCCGACGTGAAACGGCATCCGAAACCCCAAGCACCAACGACGGCTTAACGACGATCCACTCCAGCCCGCTGTTGCTAAC
>VXMO01000037.1 GCA_009841045.1 Dehalococcoidia bacterium | reverse complement strand
TGCCCCCCCACCCCCCGCGGTCGCGACGCTCCCGGTCCGCCGTGTGTTTGTCTACGGGGGATCCCCCCGGGCCCCCCCCCCCCGTCATTCCCGCGAAAGCGGGAACCCAGTGCGGCGCACAGCGCCGCCACACCGAAGCTATTCGGGAGTGATCATTTCGTTGAGTTGCAAACCCTTCGTCAGGATCTCGAGGCCCGCAGGCGTATTCCCAGACCGAAATACCTCGTCCCAAAAGCCAGCGTTCTGCTTTGGGCCAAAAACTGATTGACTAAGGGTGTGGTCTGACCAAAACGGAAACTTGGATAGGCTCACGAGGAACCTCTCAATATTGCCCCAAAGTTCGTCCGAAAACTCCTCCATGAGCAGGGCATCATCCCGGACCATTTTCCCATTGTAGGCAAAGTAGTTCTTGACTACGAGGAAGACCCACTTGACAACGTTGGCTGCAACTTCATCGCGCGATACTCGCCAAGCTCGCAAATGCCCATCAGGTATCGCGTCACCGTTCCGCACCTTAGTTTCAATGCGGCTTCCGCCTATATCGAAATCCCAATTGTCAACAAAGAATATGCTGGCGAATATGTTCATCAGATGTACGGCTTGGCGAGACTCTAGTTCACGCTCCTCGGCTTGACCAATTGGCGTTCGCAAAGGGTTCTTATACAAATACGGGAAAAACGCACCATTTACAGTGGAATAGGACATTGGCTTGTCTGTATTCCTCCCAGACATCTCTACGAAGTCAAAAAGTTGATTGTCCGGATAACGAGCGATGCGCGTTCTTTGCGCATCCAAGATGTACCGTGCGACCTGTCGCTTCTCGCCTCTAAAGTGGCGCACAATATCATCTTCACTAAAGGAGTAGTCGTCTTCTTCTAGGTTATACGCCTCTTTGTACTGCTGCAGCCGGTCACTGTATAAAGTGCTACCCAGGTTGCGCATCACTGCCATGTCGAATGCCACTTGGCGCAAAGTACTCCCGGCGTTCGCGTTGGTTTGCGTGAGTACCTCAAGTGGGGGATCAATGAAGACTCGCACCGGTAGCTCGCGAACCCCTAGCAAGAGTTGGGCTGCAGCTTTGTGTTGCCCATCGAAGAGCTTTAGTGATCCTGTGCCAGAGTCATCTGCCGCCCACCAAGCTAGGCCAACATGGAGTTGAGGCCGTTTCTTGAGGAACTCTTCTAGAAGTCCCCTAATGTTTGAACCAATTACTCGAGGATTGATTCGGTCGTCATGATGAACGTATGAGATGGGCACTTTAGCAAAAAAATAGCGCAACCCGCTAAGTTTGTCCTCATATATGGGAGAGTGTTGGATGGTATTGTCTCCTGCGGCGGCGAAAGAGAAATCCACCCCCCCATTTCGTTCGGCTAACTTTAGGCGCGCGTTTCCCCCATTGAACAAGCTGAGAACATCACCAAGGTTTGCACCTGCATTCCCGCTTTCGCGCGCACTCTCGTCTAACTTACGGAATTTTGTAAGGCACCTGGCGATTCGGAGATCCGATGCACCCTTACTCTTATTACAGCTTGAGTGGGTCAAAGCTAGATTAGTATCGTTGTCCCTTCCTCCAGCCGTTAGCGGCTCAATATGATCCATGTCTAGATTGCCCGAGTGAACCTCGAGATCGATGGGTTCTTCACATATGTAGCAAACTCCTGACTGGGTCGCATGGAGCTTATCGCGAAGGTCGTCCCGTTCAGGCTGACTTAGGCGCTTGAGGTACAGAGAATTGGCCATGCAAATACCTCCCTTTGTGTCGGAACAGGATACTTGCATTGATAAAGTGGTGCAAAGAGCAACTACCCCCTCCCCTTACTCCCAACCTCCCCCAAAACCCGCTCCACAAACTCAGCCGTAGGAACTGCCCCCAGATCCTCGCTGCCCTCCCGACGACGCACCGCCACCGCGCCCGACTCCGCCTCGCGGTCGCCGACCACCAGCATGTACGGCACGTGCCGAGTCTGAGCCTCGCGGATCTTCGCGTTCATCCGCTCATTCCGATCGTCGATTTCAACACGTAGTCCAGCCGCGTGCAGCTGCTCCTGCACCTGCTGCGCGTAGGGGATATGACGGTCCGCGATGGGGATGATCGTCGCCTGCACCGGCGCGAGCCACACCGGGAACGCCCCCGCGTTGTGCTCTAACAAAACCCCAAAAAACCGCTCCAGCGATCCGAGGATCGCGCGATGGATCATCACCGGCCGCTCGCGCGTGTTGTCCTCTGTCACGTACTCCAGATCGAACCGCTCCGGCAGGTTGAAGTCCAACTGGAACGTGCTCAACTGCCACTCGCGCCGAAGCGCGTCCTGCGAGAACAGGTCGATCTTCGGCCCGTAGAACGCCCCCTCGTTCGGAATCTCCTCAAAGTCCGCCCCCGCAATCGTGAGGGCCTCCCGAAGCGCGTCCTCCGCCCGGTCCCACGTCTCATCGCTCCCGACCCGCTTCTCAGGCCGAAGCGAGAGCGTGAACCGCGGCTCATTCAACCCGAACGCCGAGTACACGTCGCGCATCATCCGAATCAGCGACGAAAATTCGTCCTGCACCTGGTCCATGCGGCAGAAGATATGCGCATCGTCCTGCGAGAAGCTCCGCACCCGTGTCAGCCCGTGCGTCACTCCGGATCGCTCGTTCCGATGCAGCCGCCCAAAGTCCGCGTACCGCAGCGGCAGCGCCCGGTACGAATGCAACTGAGAGGCATACATCACGCAGTGCCCGGGGCAGTTCATCGGCTTGACCCCGTACTCGATCTCATCCGACTGCGTCAGGTACATGTTCTCCAGGTAGTTGTCGTAATGCCCCGACTGTTTCCAGAGGTCGGTCAAAAAGATCTGTGGCGTGATGACCTCCTGGTACCCGTACCGGTCATACAGCTCGCGGATGAAATCGACCATCAGGTTATAGACCGTCGCGCCCTTGGGCAGGAAGAACGGACTTGCCGGCGCGATCGGATCGAAGAAGAACAGGTCAAGCTCACGCCCCAACCGACGGTGGTCCCGCCGCTCCGCCTCCGCCAGCCGCTCCAGGTGCGCGTCAAGCTCCTCCTGCGTCTCAAACAGCGCCCCGTAGATGCGCTGCAGCTGCGGATTGTTCTCATCTCCGCGCCAATACGCCCCCGCCACGCGCGTCAGCGTGAACGCCCCCGTCTTGTCCGTCGACTCCGCATGAGGCCCTTGGCACAAGTCAGTGAACTCACGATGCGTGTAGATGGAAACGGTCTCATCTGTCAGGCTCTCGATAATCTCGACCTTGAATGGCTGGTCCGCGAACCGTGCCAGCCCCTCCTCGCGCGGCATCTCGCCCGCGACGAACGGCGCAGCCGCCTTTGCGCTCTCCCGCATCCGCGCCTCGATCTCCGGCAGATCATCCGTGGACAAGGTCCGCGGCAGCAGGAAGTCGTAATAGAACCCGTCCTCGATGGGCGGCCCGATGCCCAGCTTCGCCTCGGGGAACATGGACAGCACCGCCTCCGCCATCATGTGCGCGGCGGAATGCCGCATCCGGATGAGCGTGTCGTTCTCGCCCGCGTACCGCTCCTCAAGCGCGCTCCCGTCAGCGCTGCGTGCCTCGTGTTCCTGATGTGACATGCGTTAAAAAATTCTCCTTGAGATGCTCCTATCTATAATGACGAATGACGCGCCAAGCGTGAAAGAGGCAAAACAAGTGCCCGATACGATTTCGCCCGAAACCCACGCCCGCCAGCGCCAGCTCCTCGAAGAGCTCTCCAACGCCTTTGGCCCCACCGGCCATGAGGGCCCCGTCCGCGCCATCGTCCGACGCGAACTCACTCCCCTCGTGGACGACGTAGAGACCGATGGCATCGGCTCCGTCATCGCCCGCATCGGCGACGAGACCGAGGGCGTCCCGCGTATCATGATTGCCGGCCACATGGATGAAGTCGGCCTCATGGTCCGCCAGATTACGGCTGAGGGGTATCTCACAATCCAGACCCTCGGCGGTTGGCTTGACCAGTCCTTGATAAACCAGCGATGGGTCGTCATGACTCGCAACGGCCCCATCCCCGGTCTCACCGGCATCAAGACCGTCCACGTCATGCAGCCGGACGCCCGCACACAGGTCTTTAAGAAAGAAAACATGTTCATCGACGTCGGCGCGAAAAACAAAGAGGACGCTGAGCAGCGTCTCGGCATCCGCCCCGGCGATCCCGTCGCGCCGGACAGCCGCTTTCAAGAGATGGCCGGCGGCGAGCTCTACCTCGGCAAGGCCTGGGACGACAGGGCAGGGGTCGCCGGCCTTATCGAGATCGCCCGCGCCATCCGTGAATCCGCCGATCCTCTCCCCGCAACCGTCTACCTCGTCGCCACCGTCCAGGAGGAAGTCGGCCTCCGCGGCGCGCATACAAGCTCCTTCCACGTCATGCCGGACATCGGCCTCAATCTCGAATCCGGCGTCGCGGGCGACTACCCCGGCATCACCAAGGACGAAGCGCAGGAAGAGCTTGGCAAAGGCCCTACCGTCTTCCTCCACGACAGTTCCATGATCCCCAACCTCCGACTGCGCGATTTCATAGTCGATACCGCCGCCGACCTTGAGATGCCGCTCCAGTTCAACGTCCTCAGCGGATACGGTGAAGACGGCGCGGAGATGCAGAAAGCGGGATCAGGCGCGCCTTCCATCAACATCGCCATACCCACCCGATACCTCCACAGCCACAATGGCATCATCCACCGTGACGACTTCGCCAACGCCGTCCGCCTCGTCACCGCAGTCCTCCATCGCCTCACCCCGGACGCCGTCACCAACCTCACCACCTTCGACTAAAGGAGTTTGGCAGTGCCTCTCATTCCCAAAGTGATGAGCACCCAGCACCCGGACAACGCTGCTGCGCCTCCCTACGCCGTTGACGGTGTCATCAAGGGCGACGGCGAAATTATCGAGGCCGTCGACGCCTTCTCACTCGGCTGCGATGAACAGATGTGGGACTCGGAAGGCAAGGACACGGATACCCACGTCGTCCAGAAGCTCCTTGGCAACTATTCCGGCTACTTCCGGGAGGAGCGCCGCCTGGGACGTGACACCGTCATCACCCTGCGCGTCCCCAACCCCGCCATCGAGATTGAGATGCGGAAACTCATGGTTGAGGCGCTGCAGGGCGTCCCCACCGCCTTTGATGTGGCCCATGAATTCTATGGCGATGACGTGGAGCCGCCCATACAGGAGATCATTCTCCCCTTCACCACCTCCGCCGACGAACTCTCTCGCATTGCCGCCTACTACGAGAACTTCATCGTCGGACAGGAATCACGCGCTCTCCTGGGCGACGTATCCGTTCGCGACTGGATCGGAGAGTTTCTCCCCAAGCGCATTCGCGTCATCCCGCTCGTGGAGGAGCGCGACCAGATGCTCAACGTCGATGGCATCGTCCGCGAGTACCTGCAGGAGCGTGAGGAACCCTACCAGCGTGTCTTCCTTGCCCGCAGCGATCCCGCCCTGAACTACGGCATGGTTGGCGCGGAGATCCTGCTCAAGAGCGCCCTCTACCGCGTTGACAGGCTCGCGCAGGAGACCGGCATCCCGATGTACCCGATTATCGGCGCCGGCTCCGTCCCGTTCCGTGGACACCTGAAACCCGTCAATACCGCGCGGGCCTTCCGTGAATACCCCAGCGTCCACACGCTAACCGTGCAGTCCGCGTTCAAGTTTGACTACCCCCGTGATCAAGTAACATCGGGCATCGCCGAGATCCGGGCGCACGAACAAGAGCCCGCGCATCCTATTGATGAAGAACGCGCCATCGCCATCCTCGATAAGGCCGCCGCTGAGTACCAGAAACAGGTGCGCAGCCTTGCCCCGACAATCGCCGCAGTCTCCGCACTCTCCCCGCGCAGGCGAGAGCGCAAACTGCACGTGGGCCTATTCGGCTACGGGCGCTCGCTCTCCGGCTCGGACGACGTGACACTGCCCCGCGCCATCGCCTTCACCACGGCCCTCTACTCCATAGGCGTTCCGCCGGAATTGCTCGGACTCGCCGCTCTTGACCAGGAGGATTTCGCCTACCTGCGGGAGATATACCCGAGCTTTGTGGAAGATCTCGCCACGGCACTCCAGTACGCCAACGAGACACGCGTCAACCAACTGCTCGGCGACAAATACCGGCGACTGCTCGTGCGCTTCACGGAAGAGATCGACCGCATTCACGAGGGACTTACCACGTCAGTCTGGGCAAGCATTGAGCAAGGCGCAACCAGCCGGGTGTCCCAATACATCGCAGAAGCCGGAGAACTCCGCCACTTCCTCGGCTAACCCCTCCTCCGTCATTCTCCCTACTGTCATTCCGTCCCCCTGTCATTCTGAGCGCAGCGAGGAATCTAAATGAAAATCAACATCGCCCACCCCCCGACCCCACCCCAAAAAAAAGACCCCCCCCCAGATACACAGCAAA
>VXMO01000008.1 GCA_009841045.1 Dehalococcoidia bacterium | reverse complement strand
ACATTCCCCCCCAACCCCTCCCGCCCCCGCCCCGCCCCCGCCGGCGTCTCAAACCCCCCAACCCCAAACGCGGTGCGGGCCCCCCACCCCCCCCCCCCTACGTCATTCCACCCTCCAACTCGTCATTCCCGCGAAAGCGGGAATCCAGTACGGCGCACAGCGCCGTCTCAGTCATTCCGACTGCAGCCCCATGTCATTCCGAGCGCAGCCGAGGAATCCAAAGCCGCATTACGCAAATCAAATACGGTAACGTAAGGCCATGAACCTCCAAATTGACCCCCAAACCACCGCCCTCATCGTGGTCGATATGCAGAACGACTTCTGCCACGCCGAAGGCTTCTACGCAAGGGCAGCAGACCGAATAGAACCCCTCGGCCTTGACCCCCAGCTCGTCATCGATGGCATCCCGCCCATGGCCGCTCTTCTCGACGCTGCCCGCGCCGCTGGTCTCTTCATCGTCCACACCCGCATCGAACGAGATGACTCCCCCGACGCCGTCCACCTGATCCACAACGTGGTTGCCCAAACCTTTGGCGCGGTTGCCGACGCCCCCGGTGGCCCCGCACTCACGCCCGGCACGTGGGGCGCGGAAATCCATGATGCCCTCGCCCCGCAGGACGGCGAATACGTCGTCACCAAACGAAGCTTCTCCGCTTTCTTTGGCACCGACCTTGAGACCGCCCTGCGCCGACGCGGCATCCGCACCGTCATCCTCGCAGGAACCGTCTCGTACGCCTGCGTCCTCCACACCGCCTTCGATGCCAACGTCCGCGACCTTGACGTCATCGTCGCCTCGGACGGCACCGCCTCATGGGCCCCGGATCTCCAGCAACCCACACTCCGCATCGTCGATTTGATCCTCGGCGGCACCGCCGCCACCGGAGAAATCATCGAAGCCCTCGCCCTCGCCACCCGCGAGCAATAAACTGCGCAATCTCCCCATTCACCCTGACACCGGCGAAAGTCCCCGTTCGCCCTGAGCGTAGTCGAAAGGGGCTCCCGAACGGGGAAACCCTCCCTACCGTCATTCCCGCGAAAGCGGGAATCCAGTACGGCGCACAGCGCCGTCTCTGTCATTCTGAGCGCAGCGAAGAATCCGAATACTCCATTGCGCCACCCCTGCCCGCGTTTGCTACCATCTAGCAGGGGAACACAGGAGAAAGAGAGCCAACAATGCCCAACTATGAGACAGTCATCTATGAAAAGCAGCGCAACGGCGTCCTCATCACGCTCAATCGCCCTGAAACCCTGAACGCCATCAGCCGCCAGCTGGAACACGATGTCTCCGAAGCCCTGACTGAAGCAGAAAACGACCCCGAAGTTCGCGCCATCGTCCTCACCGGCGCAGGCCGCGCATTCTCATCCGGGTACGATATCGGAGCCGGCCGCGGCGAAACCGTCTGGCCGTATGGACTTCCCGAAGGCACAAGCGTCGCCGCCATCCTCGACGACTGGCGCGACCGCTCCCGCGACGAGACCGCCAAACTCCTCCAGATTTGGGAACTCACCAAGCCCGTCATCGCCGCCGTCAACGGCTGGTGCATGGGCGGCGGCTCCTGGTACGCCCTCGCCTCACATATGACCTACGCCGCTGAGGAAGCTGTGTTCGCCCAGCCTGAGATCCGCATGATCTCCAACACCAACTTCTTCTGGACCCTCAACGCCGGTTACAAGCACGCCCTCCGCTACGGCCTCACCGGCGACCACATCGACGCGCAGGAGGCCCTCCGCATCGGCCTCGTGAACGACGTCGTCCCGGGCGATGAGCTGCTTGAGCACTGCTTCCGCGTCGTTGAGCGCATCGCCCTCGTCTCCCCTGAAACCGTCAAGATCAACCTCTACGTCGCCACCATGGGACTCGAGATGATGGGTCTCCGCAACGCGCTCGTCCTCAACGATGAGCTTTCCGCCCATGTCCAGAGCTCCCAGCGCGAGGACTTCAAGCGCGAGATGCAGGACGCTCAGAAGGAGGGCGGCCTCCGCGCCTTCCTCCAGGTCCGCGACGGCCCCTTCCAGCCCGAGCCCTTCGGCCCCCGCTCCCGCGTTAGGGAGTAGTTGCCATAGAAGCCCTACAATGGTAGGGCAAGCGGGGGTAGCTCAGTGGTAGAGCTCCTGCCTTCCAAGCAGGTTGTCGCGGGTTCAATTCCCGTCCCCCGCTCCAACGCCCTCTTATGAACTGATAACTTGGCGCAAAGCGTCGTTTAGCCGTGTCTGCCAGCCTTTTCCACTCTCTCGGAAATGGGCAACGATATCCGCGTCCAGCCGCATGGTTACCTTTTCCTTCGTTGGCGCTTTCTGCTTGCCACGCCTGCGAAGCGACCACTCCACCAGTTCAGGATCCACCTCTATGGCAGGGCGAGCGCGGACCCAATCCTCTTCAGTCAACTCCCAGGTATCTGGATCCTCGGCAATGTGCCGTTGGATCTCCGCTTCCTCTTCGTCGGTTGGGGTGTGTATCTTACGTTCTTTCTCGGACATATCTAGTTCTCTCTTGTCTGCCCGCGCTTCGCAGGCTTATGATGCGTCTCCGTCCCTCTCTGGGGGTGTAGACAACGAAATACAGTCGATTTCCAATTAGCCCAATGGCGGCCCACCGGGATTCACCATAGCGCGGACTTGGAAAGATCACTGCCGTCTCCCACTCAAAATCCTCGATTATCTCGAAACTGGGGCGGCCTGCCCGGACATTAGCAGCGCTCTTCGCCGCATCCCACTCGTACTCCACAATTATATTGTACAGACAATATGGTTACTGTCTATTCGTCAGGCCTTCGTCGGGTTCCCAAACGCATGAGTGCGGCCGGACTAACTAGATTGATACGACAAGAAACCGCCGCTTAAAAATCACTCCACCGTCACAGACTTCGCCAAATTCCGCGGCTGGTCGATATCCGCCCCCCGCAGCAGCCCAATCTCATACGCCAGCATCTGCAGCGGCACAGTCGCCGCAATCGGCACCAGGTGCTCGGGCGTCTCCGGCACAAAGATCGCCTCATCAGCCTGCCCGCCAAGCTCATCGTCACCGTCCGTCAGCACCCCCACCACGTGCCCCGACCGTGCTCGTATCTCCGAGATATTGATCGCCATCCGGTCCCGCAAGCCGCCCTCCGGCGCAAGCGCAATCGTCGGCATCGACTGGTCGATTAGCGCGATGGGCCCGTGCTTCATCTCGCCCCCCACGCTCCCCTCCGCGTGGATATACGCGACCTCTTTCAGCTTCAACGCCCCTTCCAGCGCAATGGGATACATCAGCCCGCGCGCCAGCAGCAGGCAGTTATCGTTCGACGTCAACCGCTCCGCAACCGCCCGAATCGCTTCTCGCCGCTCCAGCGACTCGCTCACGATGCCCGGCAACCGCTCAAGGTCCAGCAGGTGCTGGCTCACCTCGTCCTCGTCCATCTCACCCCGGCCTGCTGCCGCGTCGATTGCCAACAGATACAGGCAAATAATCGCCGACGTAAAGCTCTTCGTCGCCGCGACCCCCACCTCCAGCCCGGACCGCATATCCATCGTCTCGCACGCGATTCGCGCCGCCTCGCTGTCCAGCGCATTCGTCACCGCCACGCAGTCCGCGCCGAGGCCCGATGCGTGCTCCAGCGCCGCCAGCGTATCCAGCGTCTCCCCCGACTGCGTGATCGCGATGAGCAGGTCTCCCTCGCCCATCCGCGCATTCCGGTGACGCAGCTCGGACGCCACCTCCGCCTCCACCGGCACCCCTGCCAGCGTCTCGAAATAATGCCGACCCACCAGCGCCGCGTGATAGCTCGAGCCGCACCCTGTCAGGATGATCCGCCGCGCCTTTGCCAGCCGCTCGGACAGCCCCGCCCCGTAGTCCGGCTCCAGCCGCCCCGACTCCAGGTCCACGCGCCCCCGCAGCGCGTCCGTCAGCGCCTGCGGCTGCTCCATGATCTCCTTCAGCATGAAGTGCTTGTACATCCCCTTCGCCGCCCGCAGCGGGTCGCGCGTCACCTCCGTGAACTCCCGCGTCACCGGCGCACCGTCCAGGGTGGAAACCTGCACGCCGTCCGGCCGCAGCACCGCGATCTCACCGTTGTTCAGCGGCATCGCCCGGCGCGTCAGCGGCACGAGGGCAGGGAGATCGCTTGCCGCGTACGTCTCCCCGTCACCCATGCCGATCACCAGCCCGCCCGCATTGCCGGCCCGTACCGCGATCAGCGTGTCCGGCTCCTGCGCGCACGCGACAAGAAACACCAGCGCCCCGTGCATGTCAGGCAGAATCGACTTCACCGCCTCGACGGGATCAAGACCGCGATCCAGCGCCTCCTCGATGAGATGCGGCAGCACCTCCGTATCCGTCTGTGATGTGAATCGATGCCCGCGAGAAACGAGCTGCGCCGCAAGAACGCTGTAATTCTCGACGATGCCGTTCTGCACGACACTCACACGCTCGGTGCAGTCCATGTGCGGATGAGCGTTGGCCAGGGACGGCGCGCCGTGCGTCGCCCACCGCGTATGCCCCAGCCCAAGCGTTCCCGAAACGAACGACCCCTCAAGGTTCGCCCTCAGCGCATCCAGCTTCCCCACGGCCTTGTTCGTCCCGAACACACCGGTCGGCCCAAGAATCGCCATCCCCGCCGAGTCATACCCCCGGTACTCGATGCGCGAAAGCCCATCCAGAACAATCGGCATCGCCTGCCGATGCCCCGTATACCCCATAATCCCGCACATCTCACATATACCTCATACAGATCATACCCTGCCTATACTGAACCATCCCCGCAGCACACCCCCGCCTCGACTGAACCAAAACCAATGACCAACCAACACCCACCCCAACTCTCCAAATCCAGGTACATGGCTGGCCTTCAGTGCCTCAAGCGGTTGTACTTGGAAATCCACGACAGGAACCTCGCCGACCCTGTCGACCCAAGCCAGCAGGCAATCTTTGACGTCGGGAACCTGGTTGGAGAACTGGCACGCGAGCGCTTTGCGGGTGGCACTCTCATCGAGGCCGCGTACTACGAGCAGGAGAAAGCGGAGAGCACGACGCGAAAGCAACTATCTAACGCCTTTGTGCCTGCGCTCTACGAGGCGGCTTTCACGTTCGAGGGAATCAGGACGCGAGTCGACATCTTGGCTAGGGCCGATGCAGGGCAGGGATTCGATCTCATCGAGGTCAAGTCGACCGCCAGCTACAAGGAACGCGAGCACCTCCCCGATGTCGCGATTCAACTGCACGTTGTCGAGGGGTCCGGCGTGCCCATCCGTCGCGCCTACCTCATGCACATCGACACCTCCTACGTGTATGAGGGCGGGGAACACGATCTCACACGCCTCTTTGCCTTGGAAGACGTCACCGATATGGCGAGGGACTACCTTGCTGATGTTGCCCCTGGCAAATTGGCGGAGATGTGGGAGTCGCTGGGGCAATCCGTGACACTGGACATAGAGACTGGCCGCCACTGTAAATCACCCTACCAGTGTCCCTTCTACGGCCATTGCCACACAGATGAGCCGGAACATCCCGTTGGAGAACTCCCCCGGCTACCGGGATGGGAGGAAGACCGACTCAAGGCTCTGGGGATTCGAGATATTCAGAGTATCCCGCCCGATGCCACGGGCTTGTCGCATGTACAGTGGCGGGTGCGCGACAGCGTAATCTCCGGCAAGCCGTATGTAGGCTCAGAACTCACCGAGCGACTCTCCTCAATCGAATTCCCGGCATCATTCCTGGATTTCGAGGCGATTGCGCCCGCCGTCCCCATCTTCGTCGGGACAAGGCCGTACCAACACATCCCGTTCCAGTGGTCTTTGCATCTGCTGGATTCTGACGGCTCGCTGTCCCACCGCGACTACCTGCACGATGGGGATGATGACCCGCGGCAAGGTTTCATCACAAGCCTGCTTGAGGCCGTTCCCGCTAATGGCTCAATCGTCGCCTACTCCGGCTATGAGGAGCGGATTCTGCGACAGCTTGCCGATGAGTTCCCTCAATACGAAGCCCAACTGATTGCGCTTACCGAGCGGCTCGTCGACCTGCTGCAGATCGTGAGGGATTGCTACTACCATCCGGAGTTCCATGGGAGCTTCTCGATCAAGGCGGTGGTTCCCGTCCTCGCCCCGCAACTCTCTTACGACGAACTCGACATACCTGAAGGCCGCGCCGCCTCCGCCGCCTACCAGCGCCTGCTCACCGATGACGTCCCACCGGCACAAGCCACCAAAATCAGACAATCCCTCCTCACCTACTGCGGCCAGGACACCGAAGCAATGCTCCGCGTCTACCAAGCCCTCAAAAAAGAAATCGCCACCGTTCACCCTGAGCCTGTCGAAGGGTGAACCCACCCCCCTACAATCAACACATCAGGGTAGGGGGCCCCCAATGTCCGAATCGACCGCCTTTCTCCTCGGCATCATCCAGGGAATCACCGAGTGGATTCCAGTCAGCTCGCAGGGCGTCGTCGCCCTCGTCTCGACGTGGATCAACGACGCCTCCCCCTCGGACGCCATCGCCCTCGCCCTCTGGCTCCACGTCGGCACCGCCCTCTCCGCCACCATAGCCCTGAGACGCGACATCACATCGCTGATCCGCAACTCCCTCCGTCATTCCGGCGAAGGCCGGAATCCAGCCCGTGGCCCGCAGGGCCACAACCCCCCTGGCCACTCTGCGCTCCTTGCCGCTCACCCTGAACTCGCTTCTGTAGACCCAAAACTTCTCGAAGCCTTACCCCCCGGCCACCCAGAGCTTCTCGAAGGGCTACCCCCCGGCCATCCAGACCCCCTCCCCTCATTCCGGCGAAAGCCGGAATCCA
>VXMO01000028.1 GCA_009841045.1 Dehalococcoidia bacterium | reverse complement strand
TGTTTATAACAGACACAAAAACAGGGGCGGGGAGGGTCATTGACCCGCCCCGCCTTGTTTAGTCGGGATTGTGGCTGCTAGGCCGGGACGTTTGCCTTGAGGAAGGCGAGGGTCTTCTCCCATGCGTCGGCGGAGGCCTCTGCGTGGTGGCCCTGGCCGGAGTCGTTGAAGAAGCCGTGCGTCGCGCCCTCATAGATGTGCGTCTCGACGGACTTGCCTCGCGCGTTCAACTCGCTCTCCAACTGGTTGGCGCGATCCGCCTCGTCGCTGCCATAGACGGAGAGCACGGGCGAATTCACGTTATTCAGCAGGTCGGCGGGATCAGGTATGCCGCCGTAGTAGACGATGGTCGCGGAGACGCTATCGTCCTCAGTCGCGGTCAGCAAGGAAACGCCGCCGCCGAGGCAGTAGCCGATGACGGCCACGCTGCCGTTCGAGGACTCACAATTCCTGATGTAGTCGATGGCAGCGCGGGTGTCGCGAACTGCGCGGCCGCGATCAAGGCCCATGGCCAGCTTCTGCGCCTCGGAGGGCTCGTTTACCACGTCGCCGTGGAACAGGTCAGGCGCGATGGCGGTGTAGCCCTGTCGCGCGAATCGGCGGGTGACGTCCCGGATGTGCTCATCAAGTCCCCACCACTCCTGAATCACGACGATGCCCGGGTACTTGCCTTCCGCCATGGGATAAGCGGCATATCCCTTCACCAGGTCAACGTCGTGAGAGACAATCGTGTCCGGCATTCTTGTGTCCTCCCATTTGGATTCTGCTTCTTGTGTGGGCAGCCGCGCCGCGCGCGTACATTTTCCCCCACCACGCTCATCCTAGCAGTCAGACAGGGGGGTGTATAGACGGGTATAGTTCCTTGCCGCTTGGCAGGGCAGACCGTAGACTTGTGTGAACCAACGGGAGGGGACGGGAAAATCGCTAACCAATCCTTAACTGTTCACGAGGCCGCGCAGCGTGTGGCGGAAAGCGTGGCCTCGGTCATCGTGGGTAAGGATGACGTCATTGAGTTGGCCGTTACGGCATTGCTGTGTCGCGGGCATCTTCTTTTTGAGGACGTGCCGGGGAGCGGCAAGACGACGTTGGCCAAGGCGTTGGCCGCCTCGCTGGGCTGCACGTTCAGTCGTGTGCAGTTCACGCCGGACCTAATGCCGGCTGACATCACGGGCATCAACTACTACAATCAGCGATCCGGGGACTTTGAACTACGGAACGGGCCGATCTTCTCGCAAGTGCTGTTGGCCGATGAGGTGAACCGAGCCACGCCACGGACGCAGTCGGCGCTGCTGGAGGCCATGCAAGAGGGGCAGGTGACGATTGAGGGCGAGACGCTGCCGCTACCCGCGCCCTTTATGGTGATGGCCACCCAAAACCCTATTGAACTCGAGGGGACGTTCCCGCTGCCGGAGGCGCAGCTGGACCGGTTCCTCATGCGATTGAGTCTCGGCCTGCCCTCGGCAGAAGAAGAGGCGCGGATGATTCATCGATTCAACGCAGACGACCCGCTTGAACGCGTGAGGCCGGTTCTCTCGACCCAGGAACTGCTGTCGATGCAGGACCAGATTGCGACTGCGCGCGTAGAACCGGCGCTGGAGGATTACATCATCGGCATCGTTCATTCAACACGCGATCATCCCTCACTGGATCTTGGCGCAAGTCCGCGCGCGTCGCTGGCGCTGCATCACACGTCGCAGGCGTTGGCGCTGCAGCAAGGGCGGGACTACGTGACGCCGGACGACGTGAAGCGTCTTGCGCCGTATGTGCTGACGCATCGCGTGATCCTGAATGCGCAGGCGCGGCTGCGCGGGCTGACGTCCCTTGACGTGGTGGACGACGTTCTCCGCACCGTGCCCGTGCCGATAAGCGGGCAACCGGAGGACGATACCGTGGCCGAAGAGGTGGCGGCGGACCGCTAGACATGCTCACGCTCACCGGGGGCTGGGTTGCTACATTCAGCCTGCTGCTGATCATCGGCCTCGCGACGGGGCAGGGGCTGTTGGTGGGGCTGGGCGCGCTCATCATCCTGACGTACCTGGTTGCGTATGGGTGGAATCGTGTTTCCCTGGCGCGGGTGACGTTTGAACGGTCTCTGTCCGAGACGCGGGCATTTGTGGGCGACAACGTGACCGTTAATCTTCGCGTGACCAACCGCAAGGCGATTCCCATGCCGTGGGTCACGCTTGAAGATCAATTCCCGTCCGGGCTTGAAGAGGCGGACAAGCCGCGCACGATTCGGGTGGAGCAAGGGACGTATACGACAACGCGCTCAACGTCGCTGGCGCGGTATGAACGCGTGACGTGGCACTTCACGATGGAGTGCAGGAAGCGGGGGCTGTATCGTTTCGGCCCGGCAAGCGTGACGAGCGGGGACGTGTTCGGGTTCTTCTTCTCGGAGCGTCTTGAGCCCAAGTGGGACCACGTCATTGTCTATCCGCAGACGCTGCCGCTACCCGCGCTGGGAATTCCGGCGAGGCGTCCGTTCGGCGAGCAACGGGGCGGCCAGCCCTATCACGAGGATCCGAGCAGGCTACGAGGGTTGCGTCCGTATGAGGCGGGGGACGCGTTGAGACGCGTTGACTGGAAGGCGACGGCGCGTTCTCAGGCGCTGACGGTGCGGCTTTTCTCGCCGTCGGTCTCTGAGACGATGATTCTTGCCCTGAACGCGCAGACGCTGACGGCGGCGGAGGGGCAGTGGGGGTTTTCGCCACTGCTCTTGGAGCGGGGAGTGACCGCGGCGGCGTCAATTGCCGAATGGGCCTACGCGCGAAAGATGTCATTCGGCCTGATGACGAACAGCGTGTCGCCGTTGACGGACGAGCCGATACGCGTGCTGCCGAATCGCTCTCGGCAACAGCTAACGACAGTGCTGGAGAACCTCGCGGTCGTGACGCCGCTAGGGCGGCAGGCGATGGGGCAATTCCTGTTGGAGCAGACACGGCGGCTGCCGGTCGGCGCAACTATCGTCCTCGTCACAAGCGTGATTGATGAGGAGACGATTGACGCGCTGCACACGCTGCGACGGGCGGGCGCAAAGCCGAGCGTGGTGTGGACCTCCGAAACACCATCACCGCTGCTGTCCGACCCGGACATCATCGTGCATGAGATCGGGCATCAGATGGCGCAACTGGAGCATGAAGCGGTCTTCCGGCCGGGAGTGACTCGTCGCGTGGAGCACGTTGTTCCGGCACAGGCGGTGATGGAATGAGGTGGGCGCCGCTGGCACTGGAGGGTACGCGCCTCACGATGGAAGTGGCGTGGATCACCATTGCGGGCGCTCTTGCGCTGCTGCTGATCGGGGCGGGGGAGAGCCTTGTTCCCGTCTGGCTGGCGCTGATTGTCACGGTATCCGGGTACATTCTCACGCGCTGGATTGTTCCCGCGGGCGCGACCATGGCGGCGGCGCGAGGCATCGTGGCGGGCGGCGGCGCAATCGTCATCTATCTGGGAGTCGTCATGCTGCCGCAGGTGGGTTGGGATTTTTCCTGGCCGCTGTGGTTCTGGCAGGACTGGCAGGAAGGGCGGCACGCAATTGTCGGCGGCGTCATGCTCGGCGTGTTCTGGTGGCGCGGCACCCACCTTGGGCAGGAAGTCGTCTGGGTGAACAACCTGGCGCAGTCGTTCCGCATCGGTGTTGCCGTTGTAGTGGTGGGGGTGGTTGTCGATGTCCTGATTGATAGCTATTCCGGCGCGCCGATCCCCACATTCCTCTTCTTCGGGATGGGCATCGCGTCGTTCGCGCTGATCCATATCACGTCGATGGACCCGGAGCAGAGCGCGGGTCTGCGGGATTGGCCGCGGATGATGGCGCTGACCGTGGGTGGCATCCTCATCGGCAGCGTTCTGCTGGCCGTCCTTGCAGAGGGCGAGTTAGGACGGTTTGCGGGGACCGCGTTCGGGTTCGCGGGACGGCTGTTCCTGCCCGTTCTGGTTGTTATTGGCTGGGTCTTTGAGATTGTCATCCAGGCGTTCGTCTGGGCGTTCTTTGAGGTGGTTCGTTTCTTTGCCACGGAGGGAGAGAGCCCCGAGCTTCAGCTGCCGTCCGCGCCGGATTTCGAGCGGATATTCACGCAGTCCGAGGAAGAGAACAGGCTGCTGTATTGGCTGTCTCGCATCTTCGGCTGGGCGGCGGTGACGGCGGCGGTTGTTGGGGTCGCGTGGTTCCTGTGGCGGCTGTTCTCGGGTTTCCGAGGACGGCGCTCACAGGCGGAGATGGGCGAGGAACGCGAAAGGCTGCAGGGCGAGACGACGATTGTCGAGGACCTTTCGTCCGCGTTGTCGGCGCTGGCCGCCCGATTCCGCCGACCACCCAAACACGACGACATTACAGCTGATCTGGACCCCAACAACCCTGTTTCCGTCGCGTTGGGCGCGTACCGGGGGCTGGTGGCGCTGGCCGACGATCATGGGGTTTCACGCGAGGGGTGGGAGACGCCGGAGGAGTTTCACCCGGAACTCAGCCGACTGTTTGTCGGGCAGGATATCGGCATCTTCACTAATTCGTTTGTGCGGGCGCGGTACGGGGGAATCCCGCCGTCAGGAGAGGACGTGGGCCAGATTCGCGCCATCTGGGCAAACATCCGCGAGCTGTACCCGCCTCCGCGTCACAAGCCGGAGACGAAACCTGCGACGGCGGCAACTGAGGAGAGGCCGATTCGCGCGCCATTGCCGCGCTGGATGCGCGTGCGCTCCGATTTGCGACCTCACGAGGAAAGCCCGCCGCCCGGCATGGGCCCGGACGACGCCCGCATGATGTGAGTTTTTTGAAGTTCGCGCTCCTGCTTGGTTGAGGAATTGGTTGGTCTGCCGCGTTCCGGCGTGGGGGCGGAATGAGGAAGGTATATCTCCTCCGTTCGGGAGCCCCCTTCGACAGGCTCAGGGCGAACGGGAGGCGGCGGGAATGACGGGCTAGTCAGCGGGCAAGCTGATTACGTCCAGGGCAGTGAGGGCGAGGACGCGGGCGACCTGCTCCATGTCCGGGATGCGGACGTATTCATCGGGGATGGTCTCCGATTCAGACGCGCCACCAGCGCCATAGAGGAGGCACGAGACGCCGGCGCGCCAGAGGTGCGTGGTGTCGTCGCCGGTGTAGGAGCCGGGCAGAACCGTGCCGAAACCGTCCGGTTCACGGCCCGTCACGGCGCGGAAACTCCGCAACACAGCATCAACGATGTACTCGTCCTTGGGCAGATCAAAAGGCTCCATCACGCGCGTGAACACGCGGTGTTTCGGGTCGGGGGGCATCTCGATTTCGTACTGGAAATCAGGGTCGTCGCTCTTGATGGCGTCCAGCGCGCGTTCAATGTCCGCCCTGACGGATTCAGAGGACATGCCGGGCAGGAAACGCACGTCGACGAGGGCAGTGCAGAAATCCGCGACCCAGTTGGGGCCGCGCAGGTCATAGTCGCGCCCGCGCCCGCCGATGATCGCGCCAACGTTGATGCGGGGTAGGCCGGGGAGGTCTTCTCGCGGGGTGTGGGTGAATTGGACGGCGTTGAGGGCGGGGATGGCTTTGGCCATGTTGGCGATGGCGTCAACGGCCTCATCCTTGCGGACGATGTGGCGGGAGTTGCCGATGATGTGGACAGCGAACTCAACAACGCCCGCGTGCGTGGTCAGGATGTTGTTCGCGCCGTGCGGCTCCGGGATGACGGCCATGTCCGCGAGCGGGCCGTTCTCACAGAGGTAAATTGTTCCGACGCCGCCCTGCAGCTCGCCGACAACACATGCGATAACGATGTCGCCGCGTCGTTCCACGCCTGATGTTCGCAGCGCCTCCGCCGCGGTGATCATGGAGGCGACGCCGGCCTTCATGTTGCGGATGCCTCCGCCGTAGATGCGGTCATCCTCCACGCTGGGAGTCCACGGGTCGCGTTTCCATCCCATGGCGAGTGGATCAATGTCCGTGTGGCCGTTGAGCATGAAGGACTTGCCGCCGCCCGTGCCGCGCAGTATGGCGATGGTCTGCAATCGGCCCGGCTCCACCTCCTGTACCTGGACCTCGTAGCCGCGATCCGAGAAATATCCCTCCAGGAAACGAGCGACTTCCGTCTCCTCCGTCTTAAAGCTCGGAATGCTGACAAGCTGTTCCGCAAGACTCGTCATCTCGGCGGTATTGATGCTGTCGAGAATTTTTTGAGCGTTGTCAGTTGCCATGTCGATTTCTCCTAGTTGTTGACCGGCATGATGTCCAGGCCGACCTGGTAGTACCTCTTGCCTCCCTTGCGGCCGATTCGACCGAAACCGGGCAGGGGAAAGTGGCAGGAGATCAGCGGCGTACCTTTGTCAGCGGCGTCGTCCAGCATCTTGCGACGCACCTCGGTTGCCAACGGCCAATCGACGTCAAAGATGCAATTCCACTCGTCCTCAACAACCTGCGCAGGGTGGATGAATATGTCGCCCTGGATGATGGCGTCCTGGCCGCCGGACTCAACGACGACACTCATGTGACCCGGTGTGTGGCCGGGAGTGTGAACTGCTCTCACCTCGGGCGTGAGGTTCGTGTCTTCATCGATCGTGTCCAGGATTCCGAGTGTGTCCAGCGGCTCCACGTCGCGGTACATGAACGGGAACGACATTGCCGCCTGCGTCTCCGGCTTGCGAAAGTGTTCAAGATCAAGCTCGTGCACAACATAGCGCGCGTTGGGGAACGTTGGCTCAGTGGGAATTTCTTCCGCTTCTCCCCAAACCGTGTTCCAGCCGGTGTGGTCGGGGTGAAGATGCGAGAAGAAGACCACATCCACGTCACCGGCCTCAACCCCGGCGGCGGATAGATTGTCCATAAGTTGGCCGAGTTCTCCCTCTATGGGGCCGGGGCCGTAGCCGGTGTCAATGAGAATTGTCCGCCCCTGCGAGCGAACGACGTAGCAGCCGATTTCCAACCGGATGTGGTTGCCCGCGAACGTGTCCGCGAATTCTTCCCGATACGCGTCCCACGCCTCAACGGGCACGGCAGGGAAAAGCTCCGGCAATGGCCGCGGATAGATGATGTTCATGTCCGTCACGGCGATGATTTCCGCATCGCCGACCTGCATCGTGAATTCGGACATCCTACCCCTCCTATCCGCTCTCATCCTTCGACAGGCTCAGGATGAGCGGGCACCCCCTTATCCTACCCCTGCCGACGCGAACGTTCCTCGGTTGATTGGCGAGAGACGGACGGCCCGTAGCCGAGCGAGCCGTCCAGCACTGAACGGGCGACGCGCAGGCTGAGCACCTCGCTCGTACCCATGTAGAGGCCCAGGTGGCGGGCGTCACGGTACATGCGCTCCAGCGGGTGGACTTCCATATAGGCGTGGCCGCCGACGGCCTGCATGGCGTGATCGGTTGCGTGGACGGCGGTACGAGCGGACATGAGTTTGGCGGCGTTCAGGTAGGCGGCGTCGACTTCGTCACGGAACCGGTCTTCGTCCACCATGCGCGCGGCCTGATAGGTTAGCAGCCGTGTTGCTTCGACGTTGACGGCCATCTCAGCAAGGTGGAGCTGGGTGGTCTGCAGGTCTGCGAGCAGGCCGCCGTAGATGCGGCGCGTGTTGGCGTAGTCGCGCGCGAATGCCAGCGCCTCCTCCGCCGCGCCGAGTCCACGGGCGGCGAGCAGCGGCTGGATGGCGTTCATGCTGAGGCGGGCGATCTCCTCTCCTTTCCCAATGCCGCCGATTAGATGCGACTCCGGCGTGCGGCAGTTGTCAAACGACCAATCGCAGTGGGGCATCCCCTTGAGGCCCATGCCCTCATCGCGGCGGAGAAAGATGACGCCGGGCTGCGGGACATCGACGAGGAACGCGGTCATGCTTTCTCGCATGTCTGCGTTATCGCCCGCGCCGGCAAAGACGATGAAGAAATCCGCCTGCGGGGAGCCGCTGATGAAGTCCTTTTCTCCGTTGAGTATGTAGTCGGGGCCGTCTTTCTCGGCACGTGTGACCATGGAGCCGAGATCGGAGGAGGCGTTGGGTTCGGTCAGGGCGAAGGAGCCGCGCTTGCTGCCGTCCGCGACAGCGTGGACATAGTTTTGTCGCATATCATCCGTGCCGAAGAGTCGCATCGGCCACGTGACGAGCGCGGAGAGTATGAGTATCTGCGCGGAGGAGGCGCAGGCCCGCGCAACCTCTTCGACGGCGATGGCGAGGCCCATCGTTCCTGCGTCCGTTCCACCCTCGTTCTCAGGGAGCGCCAAGGCGAACAGGCCCTGATCGCGAAAGGCTGCAAAGACATCCTCCGGATAGTCGCGGTCCTGGTCGATCTGCCATGCGCGGGGAGCGACCTTATCCCGCACCAGCTCACGCACGGAGTGGCGCAGGATGCGCAGCTCCTCGGAAAGGGTATCGTCGAGGGTCATAAGTTAGACTTTCGGTTGACCCTGTAACGCCTATCTTTCTGTCCTGTCCTTGTCAGACGATTTGGAGTACCTTTCTCAAATCTCCTATCTTGTGTTCGTCGAACTTTGTTGTCCTCCAGCGTTACTATCTTGAACATTCTGCCCCGCTTGGTTCTATTGCCGAGCTTGTCTGTTCTTGTCACGCTACGGCGCATTCTTGGCAAATCAAGTTCTATCCAATATGGCTCAGTGTGCTTACGCATCCACTCGGGCCAAAGCGTGACTTTATTCCCCCTCGGTGGACGCGAAGTCGCATTGGACGCCAGACAAAAGTGGGGCGTTATGCCATCTTTGCCTGGATTGGGAAAAATCCGCTTCAATCGTTCAGCCTTGCTATTGAGTTGACTGATGCTCCATCTTTCGTAACCCTTCGCCTCAACAAGGACAATATGGAAACCATCCTGTGCTGGAAAAGCCACCAAGAGGTCGATGTCTTCTTGGCTGCCTGTGACGATCTTCTGTTCCCCGTGATTGGGGAAAATATTCCCAAGGAATTGCTTGCCGGCTTGCTCATGTTGATAGGCAACGACACTTGCCGCCAACCAATCAAGATGGTAGTCCGTGGCCGCGTACGCAGTCTCAGGTACTGGAATGCCAATTTCTTGACTCAGTTGCTCCCTAAAGGCAGCCGAAAGTCTGAGCTCGTCTTCTCCTGTCGCTCGGAGAAACAGGAAGAAGCGCTCTTTACGATTGAATTGTTCCAGAAGGTCGATGAAATCCGGCATGGATTCTCTCCAAGATTAGTCGTCGGCGGCGCGTCCGCCGCCGTCGACGCGCAGGGTGATGCCGCTGACATAGGACGCGGCGTCGCTGGCGAGGAAGACGCAGGCCAGCCCCATGTCTCGCGGTGTGGCGAGGCGCTTGGCGGCCATGGTCTGGGCCTGTGCCGCGACTCTTGCCTCGGCCTCGTCGCCGTAGCCCGCTCTCATGCCGACGGTGTCCGTGAGTCCGGGGGCCAAGGCGACGACGCGGACGTGGGGGGCGAACTCGGCGGCCAGCGTTTGCGTGAGGTTGGTGATGCCCGCCTTGGTGGCGGCGTAGACAGGCTGGGCGATGGAGCCGGAAAATGCCGCGCCGGATGAGAGGTTGATGATGACACCGGTCTCTCGTTCACGCATAACGGCTCCCGCGGCTTGGCAGCACAGGAATGTGCTCTTGAGGTTGTTGCGGACGATTGCCTCAAAGCCGCCCTCACTGATGTCCGGGAAACGGGCGTAGAAGCTGCCGCCCGCGTTGTTGACCATGATGTCCAGACTGTCGAACTCCGCAAGCGCGGCGTCAATCAGCGCTTGAACATCTGTGGCGTCGCGGGCGTCCGTGACGACGGGCAGGGCAGAGCGGCCAAGGAGACGTATCTCATCCGCCGTTGCTTCAAGGTCGGCCTCTGAACGCGAGCGGTCCGCGACAGTGATGCCGGCGACGACAACGTCCGCTCCGGCCTCGGCAAGCGCGAGGGCGATGCCCTTGCCGATTCCCTGACCGGCGCCGGTGACGATTGCCGTCTTTCCGTCAAGGCTGAATTCATGCAGGCCGGGCATAGTTCCTCCCATTTGCAGTTGCTTTGTCCATAGTAATGGGGTTGGGGAATTAGCCGGGTTGGAATATCTCGATTGGGTTGCCGGAGGGGTCTTCCACGATGACCTGCCTGCCGCCGGGGCCGCTGATAATGTCATTGCGGAAGGCCGCGCCCGCGTCACGTAGGGCGGCGGCGGTGGACTCGATATCGTCGGTTTCGATGACGATACGCGCCCAGCCGCCCGGCTCAGGCTGGCGGCCGTCGGGCATAGGGCGGGACGCGGAGGCTCGCGGTCCGGCCAGCCAGAGGCGCAGATCGCCGCGAATCACAATTGCCATGGCGGGGCCGTACTGTTCAGCCACCGAGAAATCCAACAGTGACGTATAGAACTCCACCGCCGCATCCACGTCTTTCACGATGTATCGGACCGATGCCATAGCTATGTTCCCCCTCACCCCAACCCTCTCCTTCAGGGAGAGGGGATCCGATGGATTCCTGCTTTCGCAGGAATGAGGGGAAGGCTGCCCCTCCCCCTAATCCTCTTATCGATGATAGCTTGAGCACCGTCCGTGATACGTTAGTGTGACAGCGCCTTATCGTGCGTCAGGGCAGGGTCGGAATATAGGTCATGTCATCATCGAACCACATTGCCGTCGCACCGGGAATCACCGGGCGGCGCAGCGCTCAACTCGCGACGCTTGTTGTCTTCGTCGCGTTCCTTGATTTCTTCATCGGGCTACCGCTGGTTCCGACGTATGCGGATGATCTGGGCGCGTCCGCCACGATGGTTGGCATCATTGTCGCGGCGTACTCGATTACGAACCTGCCGGGCAATGTCGTGGCGGGTTATTTTTTGGATCGGTTTGGTCGGAGAATTCCCATCACGACGGGCTTGGTGGTCACTGCGCTCGCTCTTGCGGGATATGCCGTGGCCAACAGTGCAGAGGTGCTTCTTGCCGTCAGAGGGCTACACGGAATCGCCGCCGCAGTGCTGACTCCCGGGGCGTTTGCGATGCTTGGAGACTCCACCCAACAGGGACAGCGAGCGAGGAGGATGGGGCGCAGCGCGGCAGGCATCGCGGTTGCCGCCGTGGTGGGCCCGGCGTCTGCAGGAATCCTCGCTGACAGGATCGGATATGAACCGGTGTTTCTCATCGCGGCAGGGTTGATGGCAGTGACGGCAGTGATCTATGTGATTGGGTCGCGTGGGGTGGGGGAGACGCCTAGCGACCAAGAGGTTGCTGAGACTGCTGAGGAGCTAGGAAACGGCCGCTTGGATGCAGTGGGTTTGACCGTTGCGTCCGTGGTTGTCGTTGCACTGACGATTGGAATTGGCACACTTGCGGCCTATATGCCGCTGCACGTGGAAGAACTGGGGGAGACGTCGAGGACCTCAGGGACGGCTTTCACCCTGTACGCGGTGATGGCGCTCATCATGATGGTGGGGGCGATGGGCGTCTTTGGGGACCGCTTCAACCGACTCGCCATCGTTAGTGGGGGACTGTTGCTCTTCGGGGCGGGCCTTGTTCTGATGGCGGCCAACCAGGACGTGTGGGCGGTCTTCCTGGGCATGGGTGTCGTCGGGCTGGGGTTTGGGCTCCTGTTTCCCGCCGCCGCCGCCCTCGTGGCCGATTCAGGCGGAACCCGCCATCGGGGGCGAGCGTTCGGCATTTTTTACGGCGCGTACTCTCTTGGCGTGGCCGCGGGAGCAGCGATGAGCGGTTCCATCGCCGATGCGTCTTCTGCAGCACCAACTGGGGTGCCGTACTTGGTCGCGGGCATCTTGGCGATTGGATGCATCGTTTTGGCCCTCGCCGCCATGAGCCGCGGCATTGGGACGGTGCGGCGTGAGGGCGAGGCGGCGTAGGCTGCGGAATATGCAATAGATTCCCGCTTTCGCGGGAATGACGAAGGTGGAAGTCGGGGCGCCCGGATTTGAACCGGGGACTTCCTGCTCCCAAAGCAGGCGCGCTGCCGGGCTGCGCTACGCCCCGTCTATCTTATTCTAACTGTAGTTCCCGTTCACCCTTCGACAGGCTCAGGGCGAACGGGTAGGGTGCTAAGCGGTACGCGCTCACCTGACTAAGGCGACGCAATAGCGGGGTAGGGGTGTTGGGTTATGAAGAGGAGCCGTTGAAGGGTGGGCGGCGGCGGAGGAAGTCTTCAAGGTCGTCGACGAGATCCTGGGCGTCCGGGAACTCCGGTGAGCCGGGGGTGATGAGGCCCGTGCTGCTTGGTCGACCGGACTGCTGCTCCGCCTCCGTCTCGTCGTAGTACTGCTCCAGTTTGCGGACGTACTGCCTCATGGACGGCTCTTCCTCGATGGCCTCCTCGCATTGCTCGTAGAACGCCGCGGATTCGCCCTCCAGCTCGCGGAGATCTGCGCCGATGCCCATGGACTGCCTAAGAGTATCCAGGATGGCGTGGATGATGGTGGGGTTCGGTGATGTCTGGATGTAGTGCGGCACGTGGCCCCAGAAGCTGGAGGAGCCGATGCCGCGCCGCTGGCACGCCTCAGCAATGACGGACGAGATTCCCGTGGGGCCGTTGTAGGAGCCGCCGCGCGCGATTCCGAGGCGCTCCATTGTGGCCTTGATCTCCGGCGTTCTGCTGCTGCCGTTGACATACGGCTTGCGGGTGTGTGGCACGGCATTGAGCAGCGCGCCGAACGAGATGATGTGTTCGACGCCGCATTCGAGGATGAAATCAACGAACTGGTTGCTGAATCGCTTCCACCGCAGGTGCGGCTCAATGCCGGAGAAGAGCAGAAGCGGCTCCGTCGCGTCCGTGCCGGGCGCGAGATAGAAGCGGTTCTGCGGCCACGTGAGAGACCGTACGCCGGAGTCATCGACGTTGACGATAGGGCGGTAGTCCGTGAAGTTGAAAAACTCGTCCGGGTCGAACTCGGCGATGACTTCAGCGTTGCGCGCGCGGCTGAGGAATTCAACGGCGCCGGTTGCGGCATCGCCGGCATCAGTCCATCCATAGAACGCCATGATGACGGTGCGGACGTTTCGGGGAATCTCTCGGTGAAGACGAATGTCTTGCACAAGCCACCTCCGGTGGTGTTGGGGCGCGTGAATCGCAAACTATACGGCATAGCCGCTCTCCGCGCCAACTCCACTATAACAACATTGCCTATGCGTATAGGTGAGAGGGCAGGCGGGCTGCGTGTATGATTGAAGTAGTCGGCAGTCCGCAGCTGATTGTAAAGGCGATACAGTGAATATTGAGAGAGTTATCCTTGCGGAGCCGCGCGGCTTCTGCGCCGGCGTGATCCGAGCCATCGAGGCGGTTGAGCTTGCCCTCGCGCAGTATGGCCCGCCTATCTATGTCCGCAGGCAGATCGTCCACAACCTGTTTGTCGTGCGCGATCTGGAGCGAAAGGGCGCGGTGTTCGTTGAGGAAGTATCCGCCGTTCCGGCCGGAGGGCGGGTCATCTTCAGCGCGCACGGCATCGCCCCCATCGTGCGGGAGATGGCGCAGGGACGCGACCTTGACGTTATCGACGCCACATGCCCGCTGGTGACAAAGGTGCACGTGGAGGCCGTCCGCTACGTTCGGGACGGGTACAAGGTTCTTCTCGTGGGCCATGCCGGGCACGATGAGATCATCGGCACGATGGGAGAGGCCCCGGACGATATCATCCTCGTCCAGGACATGGATGACGTGACCACGGTCAGTGTTCCCGACGAGGAGCGTGTGGCGCTGGTTACGCAGACGACGCTGAGCGTGGATGAGACGAAAGACATTGTTGATGCCCTGAAGGCACGCTTCCCCAAGATCCGAATGCCGGCACGTTCCGATATCTGCTTTGCCACACAGAACCGACAGGATGCCGTGAAGCTGCTTGCAGAGGAGACGGATGTTGTTCTCGTGCTCGGCGCGGAGAACAGCAGCAACTCACAGCGGCTGCGAGAGGTGGCGAATACAGGGCAGTGCAGGGCATATCTTATTGACAGCCTCCAGGACCTTGATGAGTCCTGGCTGGAGGGAGCGCAGTCGGTGGGCATCACCTCCGGGGCGTCTACCCCGGACTCCCTCGTTGAAGAGGTTATCGCGCACTTCATGGCGTCAGGGGTAGAGGACGTACGGACGCTGAAGGCGCTGGAAGAAAACGTCACCTTCCTGTTGCCGCGGGAACTCGCCGGCATAAAGGCCGGGTAAAAGTTCCGGCCGGATAGAGCATCCAAACAAAAAGGAAAACGCAGGCCGAAGCTCCGATAGTTCGGGTGGCCTGCGCTTCCCTGGGGGTAGGGGAAGACTGGGTGCTGTAAGTTCGTTTTTGGGCCCTGAAGGGGCTTAGCGAGCAACCCTCCTGGACTTGCGGCGCAGGAACGGCGGGAGATCCAGGTCTCCGTCACCGAGCGCGTCGCGCAGGATCTGATCGACCACTTCGTCATCTTCGAAGGTGTCTTGCGCGGTCTCAAAGCCCGTGGCGATGAGGGTCAGCTGGACCTCACCATCGCTGGCGCGGTTGGAGACGACGCCGAAGATGATGTTGGCGTTGGGATCAACGGCCGAGGAGATAATCTCCGAGGCTGCATGAATCTCCGCCAGGGAGAGGTCGGAACCGGCGGTGATGTTATAGAGGACGCCGGTTGCGCCCGTAATGTCAATCTCAAGCAGGGGATTCTGAATTGCGGCCTTTGCCGCGTCCGTCGCCCGTGTGCTGCCGCGCCCATTGCCGATGGCCATGAGGGCCTGACCGGACATGGACATGACGGTTCGGACATCCGCGAAGTCGAGGTTTATCTCACCGGGGACGGTGACAAGCTCGGAGATGGCGTGGACGCCCTGTCCGAGAACATCGTCCGCCATGCGGAACGCGTCGTGCCAGGAGGCTTCCGTTCCCGCAACGGCGAGGAGCCGCTCGTTCGGAACGATGATGAGGCTGTCAACGCAGCTGTGCAGGGCAGCGATACCCTCTTCCGCCTGCCGGGCCCTGTGGGTTCCCTCAAAGGCGAAAGGTCGCGTGACGATTCCGATGGTGAGCGCACCGGTTTCCCGGGCAACCTGGGCGATAACAGGGGCTGCGCCGGTGCCGGTGCCGCCACCCATGCCGCTTGCAACGAAGACCATGTCAGAGTTCTTGACGGCTTCATAGATATCGTCGCGGCTTTCCTCTGCGGCCTGTCGGCCAATCTCAGGGTTGCCGCCCGCGCCGAGGCCGCGGGTGATCTGGTCGCCAATGCGAAGGCGATACGGGGCGTCCGAGCGCGCAAGGGCTTGCGCGTCCGTGTTCACGGCGATGTACTCGATGCCCGGGACGGCCTCACGAGCCATCCTGGAGACCGCGTTTCCGCCGCCGCCGCCGATGCCGAACGCCTTGATGCGAACCAACCCATCTACATCTTCAGGCAGTGACATATCTGTATTCCTCCCTTTCTGCCGTCTGCTCTCTAAACCCGCGCTGTTTCCCGGCGTCTTTCCTGCTTGCCGGTACTCCGAGCGACCGACGCATTCTGTCTGCGCGCGGCGCGCTCTGAGTCGTTGTTATTCGCTGTCACAGATGTCTCGGTTGAAGAGGACTTCGTTCCGTTGCGCCCGCCGAACAGGCGAGAGAGGATGCCGCCGGACCTGCTGCTCGGCTCCGAATGGAACGCGGGATGCGCCAAGGGGTCCTTGATGGTTCCTGCCCAGACGAGGGCTCCAATGGCCGGCACCCATGACGCGTTGCCGGATACGGCATGGGGGATGCCCTCAATGCCGCGCGGCGCTGCCCAGTGAATGGGCATGGAGATCACCGTGCGTCCGAGTTGAGAGAGCCCGTCACGCAGGATAGGCTGACCGGCGATGGCCAGACCGCCCGGCAACTCCCGATCTCCGGCGATGCTCTCGATGGCGGTCTCAGTCAAAGAAAAGAGCTCTTCGGCTCGGTCACGGAGCGTTGCCACCATCTCCACCCGGTCAATGTCGATGCCCTCATCGGCGACCGTTATTGCGGTGCGTCGCGGCCCGACGGTGTCAGAGAAAGTTGCCACCTGATCCATCACTGCCTCGGCGGTGGGGTAGGGGAGATCAAGAGCGATAGAGAGGTCGCTGGTGAAATGCCGAGCGCCAATCCCAATCTTCGCCGAACCAAGATACTGGCCGTAATGCATGACGGTGACAGTGCTGATGCGCTCGCCAATGGAAAGAACGGCGGCGCCGCTTTCGCGCTCCGTGTCTGTTAGCGCGGCGTGACTTTCCGCCACCGGCCCTGCCATCAGGGCAACCCCTTCGCTTCCGATGATCTGGGCGGCCTCACGGATGTTTGCCGCCGTGTCAGCCTCACATGAGACGGACATTGAGAGAACCCGAAGGTCCTGTCCTGTCTTGCCAACCGGCAGGCGCTCCGTCTCCTTGCCGTCAAGCAAGTACCCCTGCGGGATAACGTGGATCAAGTGGCGGTCATTGGACGGAAAGGCGGGGCGACTCTTATTGGACAGCCGCTCACGGTCCGCCTCTGCCACCGTTCCTCGGGAGCCGGACGGCCGCATGCTTGCTTCCGTCTCGTGGAACTGGATCTGGCCAGTGGGAACGACAAATACGACGTTCTCAAGAGGGAAGTCAACGGATGTCCGCAGTTTCCGGGAGATGTCGGACAGGGCATTCGCCAAGTCTCGCGCATCGACGACTCTCTGGTCTTCAATGCCCGCAGAGGGCGCCTCGATGCCCGTGAGCAGCCGGGTAGACTCCGGGCGATGCCGCGCGACGGCGACCCGAAGTTTCCTTTCACCGAGTTCGACGCCGGCTACTATCCGATCCATCTCTCGCCACTCCCCACGTTCTCACTGCTTCCCGCGCTGCGCTGCCTGCAGTCCTCTTGTACCTATGCTTTCCCCGCGCTGTGCTGCCTAACTGTCTGATCCCCTTTTACGCCGCGACGCGCTCCGCGGTCCGCAGCCGGGCCGAACGGCTTGCGGGGTTGCGCGCAATCTCAGCGATGGATGGGGTGATTCCCTGCCGCCGTGCCAGCTTGACCGTCGCCGTGTGATCACACGTGCAGACCGGTTGGGCAGGAGGGCAGAGGCAGTCCTTTGCCTCCTGGTGGAGGAACCGCTTGATAATGCGATCCTCCAAACTCTGGTACCCGATGACGGCCAATTTGCCACCAGGGGCCAACAGCTCCAGTGCCTGCGGGAGGGCCGACTCCAGGGCCTGGAGATCTGCGTTGACGACCATCCGAAGCGCCATGAAGGTCTTGGTGGCCGGGTGTATTCGCGCCGCGCTGCGCTGCCCGATTGCGAGCTCGATGCACTCAACGAGTTCGCGTGTCGTGTTCAGTGGCCGCCTCCCCATTACTGTCCTCGCGATGGACAGGGCCGACCACGTGTCCTCCTCGCCGTACGTCCTGAGGAGGTCGATAAGCTCCTGCTCCGGGAGATCATTCACCAGGTCTGCGGCGGTGACGTCTTGCCGAGGGTCATACCGCATGTCCAGTGGCTGATCTTCCTGGAATGTGAAGCCGCGACTAATGGCCTGCAACTGCCGAGAAGACAGGCCAACGTCCAAGATAATTCCCTGCGCCTGCGTAAAGCCGTGTGCGACTGCCACCTCTTTAAGGGACGCGAAGTTCGCCTGTACCAGCGTGTATTGCGCATTCGGCAGGTCCCCCAAACGGCGCGCCGCTGACGAAAGCATCTCCGGGTCAGCATCCATGCCCAGTACCTGCGCGCCTGCGGAGAGAAGCGCCTCAGTGACGGATCCCTCTCCGAGCGTGCAGTCGATGTACTTCCCACCGGCATACGGCTGAAGCGTTTCGATGACCTCGTCCAATAGGGCAGGGACATGGTAGATATGCGAATTCGCCACCATGACTCCCTCCTTGCTCCCGATCCTTCTGTGTCCAGGGGCGCTGGGTGGGTATTCCCGCGCGTCCCTTTTCCCCGTCGCACGAACAATCCTGACACCGAAATGCCGCCATCCTCAAGAATTTGTCACACTGTGTCCACTCAACGAAAAACGTCACGAAACGTGGACGAAATCATGATGTTGACAGTGGGCGAAAAACTGGTGGATGATTGTGTCAGCGAAAAATTCATTTCGGGAAGTGGACACGTGACAACAAACGCAAGATCGCGCGGAGTTGCGCCTCCCTACGGCTCTTACAGGAGCTGGGAGACATTTCTTGCTTTCGTGAAGACCGACCTCGATCCATTGCCGGACCGGCTGGACAGCAGCGTTTGGCGAAATACGCCGTTCTCAGGTTCAACGCGTTCTGCCATCCAGGGCGCTCTCCTTTTTCTGGGTCTGACGGACCCACAGGGGAAAACGGATGATAGGCGACTTGAAACGCTTGCCAGATCATCGAGCGAGGAGGCGAAGCGGCAGCTCCTTGCAGCCCTGTTTGATGAGAACTACGGGCCGCTGCTTGAGGGCATCGACCTGCCCCGGGCGACGCGCCAGCAGATACAACAGGCGTTCAGAGCCGCCGGATCCGGGAGTTCGACTGCGGACAAGGCCATCAGCTTTTTCGTTTCCTTTGCCAGGGATGCCGGAATCGAACTTCATCAGAGTCTTTTTTCGCGCGTTCAAGGGACAAGGACACGGCGAAAAACTGCCACCAACCGAAAAGAATCTGATGGACGAGCCGAAAATGAGGCAGAGCAACCGAAAAATGAAATCGTTTCCGAAAATTCCCTACCGGTAAACGAAAACAGCGTTATTCACCAGGATGGGATTCATCCGACCATTCTCGGGTTGCTTGAGGTCCTGCCCAGGCACGGGGAAACGTGGACGAATTCAGATAGGGACAAGTTCAAGATAGCCCTTGGCGCCGCCCTTGATCTGGCCTATCCAACCATTGATGACACCAACTCCCGGATGCTCTGATCCCGGAGGCGTGAGACATTGGCTGCTCCATACACCCGATGCAAGACGCACCGGAGTCGCGCTAGACTGCTGATATGACTGATATTCGTGTTGCCGTCCTTGTTGCGAGCGATTCGGGGGCTGCCGGAGACCGGGCAGACCGAAGCGGTAAATTGATAGAAGAGCTTGTTGCCGCAGAGGGCTGGATCGCATCCGAAAAAGTCATCACGCCGGATGATCGGGCCGTTATTGCAGCGCAACTGCGCTCCTGGGCGGATGATGGCGACGTTGCGCTCATTGTGACCACTGGCGGAACGGGCGTCGGGCCAAGGGACGTGACCCCGGAGGCGACGCTGGACGTGGTGGATCGTCTGGTGCCGGGAATGGCGGAACAGATGCGCGCGCAGACCTTCGACAAGACGCCGATGGCGATGACATCCCGACAGGTCGTGGGCATTCGCGGCCAGACTCTGATCGTCAATCTCCCCGGCAGTCCAAAGGCCGTGCAGGAGTGCCTGGATATCCTCATGCCCGTCCTGCCCCACGTTCTTGAGGTGCTGACCCAGCCGCGCACGGACGAGCATCCGACGCAGCAGACTTAACCGTTCCGGTGAAGATTCACGTCATCACCCTGTTCCCCGATCTCTTTCCCGGCCCCCTGGGGGAGAGCATCATCGGTCGAGCGCTGGACAGCGGCGTTGTTGAGTTGTACCTGCACAATCTTCGTGATCACGGTGAGGGGCCGCACAAGGTTGTTGATGACACGGCATTCGGCGGCGGCCCGGGCATGGTGCTCAAGGCAGGCCCGCTTGCGGCCTCAATCGAGGAAGCCCGTCATGGGACGGCAGGGGGCGGGCGGAGCGATGTTCCGGTTGTCCTGATGGACCCGCAGGGCGAGCGTCTGACTCAGCAGGTGGTGGACCGATTCGCCGGTCTGGATGAGATGATTATCATTGCGGGGCGGTATGAAGGAATCGACGAGCGCGTCCGCCAACGGCTCGTCACGCATGAGGTATCTATTGGCGACTATGTGCTGACGGGCGGGGAATTACCCGCGATGGTCTTTATCGAGGCCATCGCGCGTCGAGTGCCGGGCGTACTTGGCGGCGAAGACTCCGGCAAGGCCGACTCATTCGCGTCCGGCCTGCTGCAGCATCCGCAGTACACTCGCCCCGCGGTGTGGGAGGATGAGGCGGTTCCGGAGATTCTGTTGTCCGGCGACCACGCTCGCGTGGATAGATGGCGCAGGGAGCAGTCGCTGCTGCGGACTCTACAGCGAAGGCCGGACCTGCTCAATTCCGTGGACTTGCTGGAATGGGAGCGCGAGTTCTTGCGGGAGCTGGGGTGGCAAAGCTGACTTCCCACCATGTCATTCTGAACGGAGCGACAGCGGAGAGAAGAATCCAAAGAGGTCTAAGGCTGCACAGTTGAGGCTTTAGATTCTTCGCTGCGCTCAGAATGACAGAGGATTTTTGCTATTGGGCGGCGCAAAGCCGTATACTCACTACTGCTGTCGCCAACGCGGGATGCGGGCGACGCCCCAAACTATAGGAGCAACTACACATCTGTCATATGTTTCCGCGCGCGGAAACACGCAGGAAAGGCGCTTGAATCATGGACGTCGGGCATCTGCTGACCTCAATTCCCAGGCAGCACCGTTATCAGCACGTCCGCCCGGGTGATACCGTCCGCGTGTACTATCGGGTTGTTGAGGGTGAGCGCGTTCGCACGCAGCAGCTGCAGGGCGTGGTCATGTGGATGACCCGCAGCGGCCCGAATGCAAACATCACCATCCGCCGCGTGATCCAGGGTGTTGGCGTTGAGCGCACGTTCCTGCTGAACTCGCCGCGCCTTGAGCGCATCGACGTTGTTCGACAGGGCAAGGTTCGCCGCGCCCGCCTGTACTACCAGCGTGGCCGCACCGGCCGCCGCGCCCGCATCAAGACCGGCACGCGCGCCCGCCGCATCATCGAGGACGGCGCAGTCGTTGAGGCCGACGCTCCTGTTGCTGTGGCCGAGGATGACGTCATCGAGGAAGAAGAGATTGAGGATGATGTCGTCGAGGCCGAGGACGTTGTAGCGGAGGCGGAAGAAGCCGAAGCTGTAGAGGCAACCGAAGAGACTCCCGAGGCGTCTGAGACGGAGGCCGCGGCGGAAGCTGAAGAGGCTCCTGAAGCGTCTGAGGATACGGAGCCCGAGGAGCCTGCTGATGCAGAGGCCGAATCCGATGGCGATGAATCAGCGGATGAAGAGTCGGCTGAAGCTGAAGAAGAGAAGTCCTAACTTCCTCATCGCAGCGGCCTGAATCCACCCCCGGTCGTCCTTGTTAGCCCAAACCGCGTAAGGTTAGGCCATGCCGTACGCGCAGGTCGCCGTCAACTCACCCGGAGCCGGTCGGCGTTCCTACAGTTATTCCATACCGGACGAGCTTGCCGATCGTGTGCGGGCGGGGCATGGGGTTATCGTCCCGTTTGGTCGCCACACGTTTCAAGGCATCGTTCTGGAAATCACGGACGAGCCGGGGTATTCCCGAACGCGGCCTATTGAGTCGCTTGTCGCCGATGATCCGGTTATCGCGGCGCCACTCATTGGCCTGGGCGAGTGGATAGCAGCCTACTATCAGACCGATCTCTATACGGCGTACCGCCCCATGCTGCCGCCGGCGTTCGAGCGACGGCAGACGATTATCGTTCGTGTAACGGAGGCGGGACGGGACGCAATGGAGAGCGTTTCGCCGCGACGCGCGGAGATACTGGCCTTTGTTGAGGCCGCCGGCGAGACGACCACCGCCGCCATCCGCGACGAGTTCGGCGCACGTGCCGCCCGCGACGTAACGGCGCTGACAGGTAGGGGCTATCTCGACACGTCCGACGTGTGGGAGGGGCCGCGCATCTCTCCTCGCATGGAGACTTTTGTTGAGGCGGCAGCCCCGGTGGACCAGTTGAGAATCAAAGCAGGGGAACTGCGGACTTCCGGCGCGTTTCGGCAGGCGGATGCGTTGGAGGCGCTGGCCGCAAACCTTGGTGGACGTTTATCTGACTTGCGCCGTGTTTCCGGAGCGGCGCGGGGGTCCTGGGATGCGCTTGCTGAGGCCGGGGTGATCACCCTCGAGCAACGCGAGACGCGGCGTGATCCGCTTGCTGCACGGGACTCTGCTCCTCCTGCGGCCAATCTCCAACTCACTCCCCACCAGAAAGACGCGCTGAATCACGTGACGGCGAGCATTGATGACGGCGTGTCCGACACTTATCTGCTTCACGGCGTGACGGGGAGCGGCAAGACGGAGGTGTACCTGCAAGCCTTTCGGCACGTGATTGAGAAGGGCAGGCGGGGCATCATGCTGGTGCCGGAGATTGCGCTGACGCCGCAGACAATCGGCCGGTTCTGGGAACGATTCCCCGGTCGTGTTGCCGTTCTCCACAGCGGGCTGACGCTGCGGGAGCGGTATGACGAGTGGCGCAGCATCGCGGAGGGGCAGTTCGATATCGTCATCGGCTCGCGGAGCGCCGCGCTCGCGCCCATGCCGGACGTTGGCCTGATTGTCGTGGACGAAGAGCAGGAGTGGACGTACAAGCAGGAATCGCCCACGCCCCGCTACCACGCCCGAGACGTGGCTATCGAGCGAGCCCGCCGCGAGAAGGCCGTGGTGATGCTTGGCAGTGCGACGCCGGACGTGAGCACGATGTACGCGGCGCTCAGGACTGAGATCACCCTGCTGGAACTCCCCGGGCGGATTACGGCTGCTGAGAACGGCGGCGGCACGGGATGGACGGAGCGGCCCCTTGCGGACGTAGAGATTGTCGATCTGCGGCAGGAGCTGATGGAGGGCAACCGCAGCATATTTTCAAGAGCGCTCCGTGAGGCGATGACCGATGCGTTGGCGCGGGGTGAGCAGGCGATCCTGTTCGTGAACCGGCGCGGGGCGGGGCAGGCGGTTCAGTGCCGCGCGTGCGGCCATACGATGCGATGCCGTCGCTGCACGACGGTGATGACGTACCACGCCGATGAGCGCATTGTGTGCCATCTGTGCGGGGAGAGGCGACGCTCGCCCACCCGCTGCCCAAACTGCCGTCGCAATACGATTCGGGCTATAGGCATCGGCACGGAACGCGTTGCCGAGGAGGCAATGGCGGCATTTCCGGGGGCGCATGTCATTCGGTGGGACCGCGACGCGGTCAACGAAGCGCGGGGACATGAGCCGATCCTTGGGGAGTTTGCGAATGGCCGCGCGGACATCCTTGTCGGAACGCAGATGATTGCCAAAGGACTGGATCTACCTGGCGTCACGGTTGTGGGTGTGGTGAACGCGGATATCGGGCTGCACGCGCCAGATTTCCGCGCTTCGGAGAGGGTGTTTCAACTGCTCTGCCAGGTGGCGGGCAGGGCGGGGAGAGGCCATGCGCCGGGCCGCGTCATCGTGCAGACGTATGAGCCGGAGAACCAGGCGATACAGGCCGCGGCGGCGCAGGATTATCGGCAGTTCTACCTCGAGGAAACGCAGTTCAGGAGGCAGCTTCGGTATCCGCCGTACAGTCGCATGGCTCGGCTGACGTGCGCGCGGACTTCACGGCGTGACGTACAGGAGGCGGCGGGACAGTTGACGCGGTTACTGCGTGCTGAGATTCGCTCGCGCGGCATGATGAACACGCGGGTCATCGGCCCCGCGCCGGCTCCGTGGGAACGACTACGAGGGCGGTATCGCTGGCAGATAACGATCATTGCCGACGATCCGACGAAGCTTCTGGAAACGGTAGCGCTGCCCCCCGGCTGGACGGTGGATGTGGACCCGATGAGCGGGGGCTAGCCCCCTCACCCTAGCCCTCTCCCCGAGGGAGAGGGAGTCAAAATGTTGTTGCAGCCCTCAGCAGTGCGGCGATACGCTCACGTGAGCAAGAGGCCAATTGACGGAGGAAAACGGTCGGATGGAACCCAGGATCAGCATCATCACTCTCGGCGTTTCGGATTTGGCGCGCTCGACAGTCTTTTATCGGGACGGGCTGGGCTTTCCCGTGCATGACGCGGGCGGGGATGAGATTACGTTCTTTGAACTGAACGACATCATGCTCTCCCTGTATTCGCGGGACGACCTGGCCGAGGATATAGGCCACCCGGAATTCAAAGGAACTCCTCAGCCGGCATTGCATGGCTTCTCAATAGCGCACAACGTGGCGTCGCGTGCCGAGGTGGACGCTGTCATCGCGCAGGCGGAATCAGCCGGGGCGCGCATCGCTAAACCTGCTGCGGACACATTCTGGGGCGGCTACGCTGGCTACTTTGCCGATCCCGACGGATTCCTGTGGGAAGTGGCGACCGGCGCGGGCCTGCCCGTTGATCCGACTGAGTAAGTCGAAAGGTGTGCCACAGCGTCAACAATTGGGGGTAAATCCATGTTCTATGAACTGAGGCAGTACGAGGCGCATACGTCACGGATCAACGATCTGATTGACAGGTTCGCGACCGTGACGGCGAAAATGTTCGAGCGGCACGGCTTCCGCGCGGTCGGGTATTGGCGCGAGGAGGTGGGGATTCCCCACCGGGTAATCTATCTGCTGGCGTGGGAGAGCTGGGATGCGCGGGAGGCGGCGTGGGGCGCGTTCTATGCCGACCCCGAATGGCCAAAGTCGATGGAGAAATACGGCGAGACGGTCTCCCACATCACGAATCACATCCTGCAACCCCTGCCGTTCTCACCGCTGCCATAGGGGGAACGGGCAAGGAGAGGGAGAAAGCCTCCATGCGGCTCGCGCGGCACACAATCCTATGCGAGCGCCATGTCTGGCGCAGAATCCCTCGGATCTGATGTCAACGCGATTACACTGATTTCCTGTTCTCCAGGAGGCGTGATGCGCTGGCGCCGTTTACCGACAGCCTCAAACTCGGGTTCCAGTTCTGCGCGGATAAGATCACGTTCAGCGGCATCATCCGAGGCGCGTCGCGTTTCTCTGTAGAGCCGCCGGAGCCAAGTGGTGTTCGCTCGGCCGCCAATTGTGTTGACGATCTCGGCGAGTTCGTCCTCGGATACGAGGTACTCCTCGGCGAGAATGCCGAGTTCCGTCTCGATGATGGCGATGAGCTTCTGAGCATCGTCGGCAATGACTCTACTTGCGGCCTTGTGGGCGAGGGCGGATGTTCCCATGCCGATGCTGAGAGAGCCGATAATGCCGCCCATCAGCGCTCCGGCCGCAGTGCCGACAACCGGGACGGGGATTGCTGTGCCGATGATGCCACCAACGTACATGCCACCCACCCAACCCGCCGATCCTCCGGCCGTGCCCACCGCGTTGATGGACGTATTCTTTGCGAGTTGCTGCTTGGAAATGGTGTGGCCTAGTGTCGCCCTGTAGAAGTCCGGCGCGCTCGTGATACCGAACGAAATCGCCGTGGCGAGCGGAGTAGAGCGAAAAACGCTGGCAATCGGGCCGCGCGCAATCTGCCTCTGCACTGGCAAGCGTGTCAGCGTTTCGGCAATAGTCGACGGCAAAGGGGTACGCAACAGTTGGGCCGTTACCACACCTGTCACCATCGTCGCGCCCATGCCTAGCCCCGCGGACTTGGTGGCATCCCAAGCAGCCTCCCTGTTGCTACGGCCGCTCCACCTGCTCCGTGCAAAAGTTATGACAAAGGAGATGCCTGCCACCGACAGGCAGCTGACGACTTGCGTCTTGGCGTCGAAGATAAGGGAGTCCAGATTACCTGCGCGGGCTATATTCTTCGCCTGCTGGTAAGTGACGGAGCCCTGCTTGACCACCTTGACAGCATCAGCAGGGTCGCTGTAGCCCGGCACCTTGCCCTCGGCAATTCGCCGTGCCATGTATTGGACGGCATCGTCAAACTGGTCTTTGGGCACTTCTAGCACCTGACCCGCATACCGATACATGCCGGTGCACTTATCAAACGCCGAGTCGACGCTCTTCCATGCAGTCCTGCAATACTTCGACTGGATCAGCACGCCGTTCACCTTTCGGTCAGGGCCGTTGGGCTTGTTGTCCGTGCCGACGATGGTGGCGGGCCTACCGCGCAGAATGTCGTTTCTGTGGTTGGCGTCCTCGGCCGCAAATCCGTGCCTAGCCTCATACGGCCTAGCCTCATACGCGTACTTGTGAATCTGAGTGCCATCCACTGCACGGGCCGCGGTCACAGCGCCGGCTGTCAGTGTGACGCCCGGTCTGTCGGATGTGTGCTTCTTACGTGTCAGTCGAATGTACACTGCTACTCTTCCTCTTCCAGAATGGCCGTCAGGTCACTTTTTGCTTTGCGGATTTCGGCGATCTTTTCGTGGATACGATTGAAGAGTTTTGAGCGGGACTTGATGCCCTCGGTGATCAGGAACGCCGCTGCCTCGGAGCGGCTGGCGAAGAGGTCGGCGTCGATCAGCATAGTCAGGTGGTCAAGGGCGTCATCGTCCATCCGCACCATGACAACGTTCTTCCTGCCTACTTGCTGAACCGTTCGCGTCATGCCGCGCACAAATCCAGTGACTTCCCCCGCCACGTTGGCTGCTCCGTGGCGGGCCTGGCTCAGCTTTTCCGCGAGCGCCTCCCCACCGGACGCCGCAGCGCGTGCGGCATCCTTGACCTTATCGTCCAGACCCTCGAAGTTCAGATTGAATGTCCTGCCGTTCGCATGAACCTCGTGGTACGCCTCGCGGACGGCCTCCAGAATCGCCTTCGCAAGCGCGTCTGCATCGACCGGGCGGATATCGCCGCCGCCGGCTGCGAACCGGACCGCCTCACCTACTTTCGCCGTGAGCGCGTCTATGTCCTCCTGCGTCGCCTCGCCGACAACTGCCTCTCGAACCGCCTGCTCAACGAGGAGCGCCAGCGCGTCGATGTCCTCAACGAGCTGCTTCCTGTCTCCGCGCGACTCCGCCATCGCCGTTACCTCCAAACACAATTACTATAACTGATGTAATTGTGTAAGCATGAAATGCGCATGTCAAGAGCCTTGGTAAAGGTGTTTTCGGATTCTTCGCTGCGCTCAGAATAGGAGGCCCGATGGATTCCAGCTTTCGCTGGAATGAGGTAAATGGCTCTGCGAATCCAGATTCGCTGGGGTGAGGTGAAAGTGTCAGGAGATGATGGAGCGGCGGCGGTTGGTGTAGTAGTCCACGACGATGTATTCGCCAAGCCGCTCCGGCGACGTGTAAAAGACGCGGCCCTTGTTGATTCTCGTGATCTGGTCCACGAATTCCATCAGGTATGGGTTCTGCTCCAGCATGAACGTGTTGATGGAGATGCCCGCCCGCGTGGTGCGTGACACCTCTTTCAGGGTCTCCTGGATTGTGCGCGGGCTTGGCGGGTATTGGAGGAAGATGCGGCCGTTCTCGATGTGGGCCGTCGGCTCTCCGTCCGATACCATGATGATCTGCTTGTTGCCGCCCGCATGCCGCGCCAGCAGTTTTTGGGCGACGACGAGGCCGTGCTGGATGTTGGTGTACGGCTCGAACTCGTCCCAGCTAAGGTAGGCGAGCGTCTCAGGTTTCATCTCCCGCGCGTAGGTTGAGAATCCCACCACGTAGAGGCTGTCGCGGCTGAACTGCGTCCGGATCAGGGTGTCCAGCGCCAACGCGACCTTCTTTGCCATCACAAAGTTGCCACGCATCGCCATGGACAGGCTGAGGTCGATCAGCAGCACCGTGGACGCCTGCGCCAATTCCTCCGTCTCGCGCACCTGGAAATCGTCCGCCTCAAGCCGTACCGGCACGCCATTGCCGCTGCGCATGACCGCCGACTGCACGGTGCGGCGCAGATCGACGTTGAACTCGTCGCCGTATTGGTAGGGCCGGGTGGCCTCTGTCGGCTCGCCGCCCCGTCCCTGCATTCGGGCGGTGTGGCGGCCTGTGTATGTTCGCCGCAGGTAGCCGAATATCTCGGCCAGCGCCTTCTCGCCAATCTTGCGGATGCCTCGCGCGGTAAACTCGTGCGACCCGTCATCCGACGTTCGCAGAAGCCCCTCCTCGACGGCACGCTCGGCTAGTTGACGCAGCTTTTCCAGCGATGCTTCCGCGTCTTCACCGAGGATCTCACTGACGCGCTCGGTATCGATCTGGTCAATGCTGCCGCCGCCATAAAGAGCCTTCTTGAGATCGTCCTCAAGGTTGTCCATGCGGTTCAGTTCGTCCATCAGGTTGAGGGCGTCCTGCAGGGCGACTGGCTCATCGCCACTGAACCTGAATTGGCGCCCAAATTCGCCGCCAACGCGAAGCATGTCAAGGTTCGTTTGCAGCTCGGCCATCTGTTGAGCGAGTTGAGGGTTGTCCAACATGCCGGAGATCATGTCCTGGAGCTGTTGACGCTGGCTCGGTGAGAGGCTGCTCATGAGGGACTGCGCCTGCGCGGCCTGATCCTGGAGTTGGTCGATGAGCTGCTCGATGTCCTGCGGCGGCGACTCACCGAACGCGCCGCCCCACCGCTCCATGAACTCATCGAAGCCCGTTTCCTCGTCGCCGCGGATGTGACTCTGCAGCATGCCGTTGAGTTCCCGCATCATCTGCGCGGCGGCATCTAGGTCTTGCTGCGTGATGTTTTCAAGATTCTCACGCAGGTCAGAGAACTGCCGATCGACGAACTGCTGTTGTATGAGGTTCTTCAACTCTTCAAAAAGCCGCTGCGCCTCCGGGTCCATGAACTCGTAGTCATTGAGTTCCCGGACGGCGTCGCCCAGGTTGTCTGGCAGGGCATTCAGGGTTGCCTCATTCCGTTGCGCCATGTCCTTGACGCGTTCGGCGAGGCGGGCAGCGGTTCCCGGGTCTATGCCGGGTGGGGGATTTTCAATCGCGGACTCTGCCGCGGACACACGCTCTTGAATACCCTGACGTTCCGTTTCGATAACCTCTTTCAGCTTGTTTCGGAGATCATCCAGCAGGCTGCCGAGGTCGTGTTTGCGGAGGATGTCCTGCCGCTGTTGGCGCAGCTGGCGGAGCATATCGTCCATGCCCTGCACATCGACATCGCTGTCACGCGGGTGTGTGCCCCGCCGCATGATTGAGCGGAGGGATGAGTCGATGTCCCCTCGGGCGAGGACATCGTCCATGAGTTCGTCCAGGAGGGCTTCATCGGCTGCTTCGTCGAGAAGCTGCGTACCGTCCCAACGAGAAAACCGGTAGATGGGCGCCACGAGCTTACTCAGCCTCGATAGCGGTAGCCACCTTCGTGTCGGTCTTTATTGATCTTCCTGCTCAGGTGCAGCCCATCCAGCACGAACTCCACGACCGACGCCTGCGCCGCTACCGAGCGCTTGACGTCTAGTCGATTGGCCGCGTCCTTCAGCTCCGGCAGGTCCTTGAGCCAGCCGGCTAACTCCTTCGACGGAATCATGTCGCCGGTATCAATGGACAGACCTTCGTCAAAGCGGCGGATGATGGCGTCGAATTCATTGGTGGAAAAGTGATTATTGAACGTGTTAAGAACCGCGCGCTTGGTCAGATCCTCGATGATGCGCGGCTCGCGGCCCTCCTCCACGCTTTCCAGTTCAACCTTGCCGGCCGTCGATGTGAGGAAGAAGGCCATGTCACTAACACGAGGCACGGCCTCTTTCTCCTTAAGGCGGAGGGCTCGGCGCACGGCGTTGGAGGAGATGGTCTCATAGTTGCCGATGGACACGCGGACGCTGACACCGGAGCGCTGGTTCACGTCGCCGCTCTTGCGTGCAAGATTCGTGAACTCGGCGACGGTTTCCTTCATGAAATAAGGCATGGTCAGGTTCACGCCCACGTCCGCGATCGGCTCACGCTCCGCGTCCATGATTTCAATCTCATGTTCGAGCGTCTTGGGATAGTGGGTGCGAATCTGCGCGCCGAAGCGGTCCTTGAGCGGGGTGATGATCCGCCCGCGGTTGGTGTAGTCCTCCGGGTTCGCGCTCGCAATCAGGAACAGGTCCAGTGGGAGCTGAACCTTGTAGCCCTTAATCTGCACGTCGCGCTCTTCCATGATGTTGAACATGCCGACCTGTATCCGCTCCGATAAGTCGGGCAGCTCGTTGATACAGAAGATGCCGCGGTTGGTCCGGGGGATGAGGCCGTAGTGGATGGTGAACTCGTCGGATAGATAGCGGCCTTCGGCCACCTTGATGGGGTCGACCTCGCCGATGAGGTCCGCAATGGTGATGTCCGGTGTGGCGAGCTTCTCGCCGTAACGGCGTTCGCGGGGCTGCCAGGCGATAGGGGTCTTGTCACCCTCCTCCTCGAAGCGGATAAGGCAGGAACGGCATGTGGGGGCATAGGGGTTGCAATTGATCTCACAGCCCTCAATGACCGGCACTTCGGAATCAAGGAGGCCGACGAGCGCGCGAATGATACGCGTCTTGGCCTGACCCCGCTCACCAAGCAGGATGATGTCCTGCCCGGAGAGGATGGCGTTCTCGATCTGCGGCAGAACCGTTTCCTCATAGCCGACGATCCCGGGGAAGAGTTCCTCACCCGTCCGAATCCGCGCCACGAGGTTCTTGCGAAGCTCGTCCTTGACGCTAAGAACGCGGTATTCGCTCTCCCTCAATTCCCCAATCGTCCGCGCCTTGGCCATTGTCTGCCTCCCCCGCTTTCTTAAACGCCGCACGCCGTCAGGCGGCAATTACTGCGCTGTCCGTTCATCCGGCGGCGCGTCGTCTTATTGTCCGTTCGCGCTTCGGGCGTGTCAATTTGGCGGACAGTCCGCGTACCATACATGAAAGTCAACGTGGAGGTGTTGCGTGCCCTTACTACTCACTGAACAGGATGTTCGTGATCTCTCAACAATGGACGACGCTATCGCGGCGCTCGAGAGCGCTCATAAGAGCCAGGGGGCGGGCAGGGCGGTGAACGACCCGCGCCGCCGTCTCCGCGCTCCGCACGGGGCACTTGCCATCATGCCGGGCGGAGACGCCGAGACGGGATTCCTGGGATTCAAGACGGCGTTCTATGCCGCCGGGGCCGTCCACGTTCTTCTCTACGACATGACCGAGCGCAAGCTCGCGGCGATTATCCAGGCGAACTGGCTTGGCACGCTGCGCACGGGCGCGGCCAGCGGCGTCGCGACGAAGTACATGGCGCGGGAGGACGCAGAGCAGACCGTTGGGATCATCGGAACCGGCATGCAGGCGCGGACACAGGTTTCTGCGGTGTGCGCAGTGCGAAATGTGTCCCGGGTGCTCGCCTACGGTCGAGATGAGGACAGACGCAAGACGTTTGCGGAGCGAATGAGTGAGCGGGTAGGGGTTCCGGTAGAGCCGGTCGATAACGCACAGATTGTTGGGGAGGCGGACATCGTGATTACCGCGACGAACGCGTCATCGCCGGTGTTGGAGGGCGCGTGGCTCAAGGCGGGGGCGCATGTGAACGCGATTGGGTCGAACTCACTGTTGCGGCGCGAGATTGATATGGAGGCCGTTAGAAGGGCGGATGTAATCGTGGTCGACGACCGCGAACAGACCGCGATTGAGAGCGGCGACCTGCAGGAACCCATCGAGCGCGGCATCGTTGATCTGGCGCGACTCCCGGAGCTTGGGGATATCGTTGCGGGTGGTGAGTCCGCCCGTCGTTCAGACAGTGACATCACACTCTTTGAGTCGCACGGCATCGGGCTGTGGGATGTTGCGCTTGCGACGCACGTGTACCGCGCCGCAATTGAACAGGGCAGAGGGGCGGAGGCGGATATCTAGAGTTGCCTCTCCTACTACACTGGATATGGAGAAAGCACCAGCCCAAGCCAACAAGGAGAATAGACATGACGCAAACCGAAGCGGAAATCCTGATGTACGCGACGACGTGGTGCCCGGACTGCGCGCGCTCCAAGCGACTGCTGGACAAGCACAACGTTAAGTACACCTGGATCAACATCGAGGAAGTGCCCGAGGCGGCAGATACCGTGCGGCACCTCAACAACGGGATGCAGGTTGTTCCGACTATCGTCCTGCCCGGCGGGCGTGTTCTGGCTGAGCCGTCCGACAAGGAACTCAGCGCTGCCCTCGGCCTGAGCTAGCCCATTCGGCAGGCGCCGCTCCCAGGGCGGCAGCGGGCCGTTCTTATTCGTACCAGCCGGACGAAAAGATGTAGCCGTCGTGCAGGACGGCCCACGAATGTTTACGCTCCTCTTGGCCGGTAGCCGGGTTGTGGAATACGACTTCGAACCAATGACCCTCCTCCGTTGCACGAAGCAGGTCATCTCCGTAGAAGTACCCCGTCGAATCGACGCGTAGAGCAGGGTCGCGATCTCGCACATCGGGGTTGAAGTGGGCGATTGTCCGTCCCGTCTCAGCATCAATGATGCCGACATACCATGGGCCGTCCACGCTGACAGGATCGCTATAGTACTCAATCGCCACGTCCAGGCCGGAGGAATCATAGAGATTCAGCGCCTGCTGAACGAGCGCCTGCGTGTACGCCGGTTGTTCCGATTTGCGCGGGCCGTCCTCGTACCAGCCGGAGGCGAAGATCAGACCATCATGTCTGACCAGCCACGGGTGCTTGATCTGGGAGCGGCCTGTGGCAGGGTTGAAAAAGGTGTTCACGGACCATTCGCCGTCTTCATCCGCGTCATCCGCCACGATCCGACCAGACGGGTAGCCGTTCGCCCCGACGACGTCAACAAGGGGCATGCCAATCAGGTCCTGGTTCGCGCCATTAACGATGAGGCGTCCGCTTTCATCGGTGATGAACATGTACCACTGGCCATCAATGCTGACGGGATTGTTGTAATAGTCGACAAGGGCTTCACGGCCTAAAGAGTCATACAGGTTCAATGCCTGGCGCACATATTCCTGCGTGTAAGCCGGCTGTTCAGACTTGCGCGGGCCGTCCTCGTACCAGCCGGAGCCGAAGATAAGGCCATCGTGGATGACCAGCCACGAATGCTTAGCCTGTGAACGGCCGGTGGCGGGATTGAAGAACACGTACTCCGACCATGCGCCGCCTTCGTCAGCATCATTGGCCACAATTCGGCCCGATGGGTAGCCATTCCCGTCAATGACATCGTCCAGGGGCACGCCAACCAGGTCCTGGTTCGCGCCGTGCACGATGAGGCGCCCGGTCTCATCGGCAATGAAGATGTACCACTGACCGTCAACGCTGGCGGGATCGTTGTAATGGTTGACAGTTTCATCAAGTCCGTTGGCCTCGTAGTAATCGATAGCGGCCTGTACGTATGCCTGCGTGTACGCGGTGGGCTGACTCCTCGGGGCATCAATAGCCGCCAGATCGTCTGCCTGTTGCTCAGTGCAGCCGAACGACAATGCCAGCATCCCCAAAGTGAGGAATAGAAGCATTGGCAGCGCAGCCTGCCCTATCCGCCTGGAGATGACGTTATAGACGGCAATAGAATTGGTCATCGGTCATGTCCTTTGTGGAGAAGATGGGGAAGTGGAGTACATCTACGACTATTCTAGCAACTACGGGTCTTCGTACCAGCCGGAGGCGAAGATGTAGCCATCGTGCAGGACGGCCCACGTGTGTTTGAGCTGTTCTTCACCATTGTCAGGGTTCGTGATCACGTACTGGATCCAGTCGCCGGACTCCGTTGCTCCCAGAAGATCATCCCCGTAGAAGTATCCGGTGGAGTCGACGCGTAAACTTGGGTCACGATCACGCAGGTCAGGATTGAAGTGTCCGATTGTGCGTCCAGTCTCCGTGTCCACGATGAACGTGTACCATTGCTCGTCAACGCTGTCCGGGCTGTTGTAGTAGTCGAGTGCCGCCTGCAGGCCGGACGCTTCATAGAGCCCTATCGCCAGCCTGACCTGTTCTTGCGTGTACCCGGGCTGGTCCGACTTCGATATTTCCTCGCCGGACCACGACGACGAGGCAAATACCAGTCCATCGTGTTTGACGACCCAAAGATGATTGAGGTCGATGTTGCCAAAGAAATCCCTGGCGAGGTAATCGATTTGGATGCCTTCCTCGTGTGCGCCGTCGATCACCATCTGCCCGGCGGGGTAGTCCTTGTATCCCTTGAACTCGGAATCATGGACGCCAACCCAAGCAGGGAACGCTGCCATGGACGCGATGTATCCCGCTTCATCGAGGATGAACACATGCCAATCACCATCGAGGCTTTCCTCGGAGTTATAGAAGTCGATGGTTGCCTGGCGTCCATCCGTGCCGTAGCGGTCAATCGCTTGCTGGACCAATGCCTGCGCGTAGGCCAGAGGTTGGTCCTTTGACACGGTGATTGTGCCGTCTTGAGCGCCGACCTCTCCCGGTTCCGCCTCCGTCGTTGGTTCAGACGATTCGTCAGAGCAGGCCGCCAGCAGTGTGGCGGTCACGACCACGGCAATCAGCAGAGCTATGAGAAGAATGCGTTGCATGAGCCACTTCAATAGATTGAATGGAGCAACAAATGTCATTATCACTGATATTGTACGCCAAGTCCCGGGTCGGCTGAATGAGCGCCTCTGGCACGATCAATCCATTGTACGAAGGTGACTCATTGTGAGGCTGGTGATCACCTGCAAATCTCAATACTATTGACACCCCTTTCGGGGTTTGGGTATCGTTGTTTGTTCCGCTTCCGAAGTGACGTGGGCGCTTGGAGAAATGTGATACTCAGTATCATATGAACCTGTCTGCAAAGGCGACTAACCCCGTGTAAGCGCAGTAGGAAACGGGATAGATGCTATCGTACATCGACGGAGTGGATCGAAGAGAAAACTGACACTGTATCTCAAAAAGAAGGCAGACAAATGCGGTTAGTCGAGGCCGCCAAGCATCAACCCACAGAGGGTAGGGAGACAGAATGAAGGCATTTGGAGTACGGAGGCTGATTCCAGCGAGAGCATTTGGCCTCTTGTTACTAACTCTCGCGCTTGCAATGGTCCTGGCCGTTGCAGCGTGCGAAAGCGAGGACGATCCTACAGCGACACCACAACCCGCTGATACATCGTCCACCACGGGGCAGACCGACACATCGCAGACCGGATCATCCGGGGATACCCAGATGGATCACGAGCCACTGCAGGTGATCGCGACGAGCAACATCGTCGGCGACTGGATCAAGAATATCGGCGGAGATCGCGTAGAGGTGACGAGCCTCATCCCGCCGGGCGGCGACCCGCATACGTACCAGCCCGGCGCGCGAGATGTTGCGAACATTGTGGATGCTGACCTGGTATTTACCGTTGGTCTTCAGCTGGAGGGCCAGTGGCTTGAGGAGCTCATCCACAACGCAAGCACGGACGAGTCAAAGATCATTGCTCTCGCTGAAGCTGTGAATCCGATTGAATTCGCGGAAACCGGCGCCCATCACGATGAGCATGACGACCATGACGATCACATGGACGAGATGGGCCATGAGGACCTCACGGGCCGACTTCTCATCGCGGACGGAGACTCCGCCACCGTGTCCGTCCTGGACCTCACAACGGAACAGTTGGATGAGGGGAGCCTGCAGGTGGCGGCGCCCGCGGCAACGCTCTACACGAGCCCAAGCGGACGCTTTGCCTTTGCTCTCGCCCGCGGACCGGGAGATGATGCCGCCAATGACGACCGCGTCCACATCTTTGATGGCGGCATCTACCTTGAGGAACACGGCGATCACTTCGACCTGGTCACGGATTCCGTTTCGCGGCTGACCGTAGGCACAACTGACAACCGGCCTATCCACTTCAACCCTCATGCAGGCTGGACGGCAATCTTCCATGACGGGTCGGGTCGAATCGCTCTGTTCGAGGAGCACGACCTGATAGAAGAGCTCAACGAGTACGAACCGGCCTGGCTGGAGGCAGGTCTGCAGCACGGCGCAGGCATCGTGTTGGAGGATGGAAACGTTCTGGTGACGACCAACAATCCGGACTACCCGAGTGTTTCGGGCACAAGCAGCTTGCCGCTCGGGGCGGAGGTCTGGACGATGGGCGGCGATGTCGTCTTTGACGGGGCGTCCCGCGCATGCCCGGCCCTCCACGGCGAGGCTAGCAATGCGCATGGCACGGTGTTCGGCTGCGCCGGCGGAGTGTTGTTCATTCATGCCCATTTCGGCGAATATGAGCATTCGTTCATTGAGAACCCGGCCGACATGAATCCGGCGGCCCGCATTGGCACTCTGTGGGGGCATCACGATTCCGAGTACTTCTTCGGCTCTGCCTCATACAGTGAGGAAGGCGGCGCTCGCCTGAACGGCGGACTCTGGATGATTGACGCCGAGGGCGATGAAATGTCGCTCGTCCTGCCTCCAACTGCTGAGAAGACCGTGCGCAGCGCGGCTTTTGACGCTCATGGTGAGCATCTGTACGTACTGACATACGATGGGCTCTTGAACGTCATCCACGTGGAGCACGGCGAAGTAGAGGAAACCTACGAGCTTGTAGAGGCATTCGAAGGCAGCAACTCTCCGTCGTTCATCGTCGTTGGCGAGTTTCTGTACCTTTCAGACAGGGTTGGCGGCCAGATCATTGAGTTCCATCTTCCACATGGGGAGATTGAGCGCACGTGGCCCATCGGCGGGCAGCCTCGCAGCATCGCCTTCGTCGGATTGGGCGTTGATGACCATCATGAGGACGAGCACGCCCATGAAGATGAGCATGACCACGACGAGGATGACGACCACGAAGACGAGGACGAGCACGACGACCATGATCACCACGATCATGACCACGGTACGCACGATCCTCACTTCTGGTTTGACCCGATTCGAGTCCAGACCGCGGTCATTGACATCGCCACTCGTCTGGCGATGATGGATCCGGCCGGCGCGGAGACCTACACCGCTAACGCCACGGCCTATGTGGCCCAGTTGCAAGAGCTCCACGCGTGGAGCGAGCAGCAGGTTGCCACAATCCCTGCCGACCACCGCATCCTCGTCACCTCGCACGATACGCACAGCTACTTTGCTTTGCTGTACGGCTTTGAAGTGGTGGGAACGGTGATTCCCAGTGGAACGACGGAAACGGAGTCATCAGCGGAGCAGCTTGCTGAGCTCGTCGAGATTATCGAGCACGAGGGGGTTCCGGCGGTCTTCGGAGAGAACACGGTCCCTGAACGGATCGCGCGTACGATTGCCGACGAAACAGGAGCGGGCTTCTACTCCCTCTTCACCGGCTCCCTTGGACCGGCGGGCAGCGGCGCAGACACGTACCTGACCATGTTCCGCAGAAACATTGAGATTCTTGTGGAGGCTTTGGGCTAGGCAAACTCCCTGATTTAGTCTCCTCCCCTCAGGCGAGGGGTCGGCTCCCCGCCCCGGGCGCTTGACCCCTCGCCATCCTTTTGCGATGGCGCGTGCCTGTATCAGCAGGCCGCGCCGTGCCCATCCCGTCCGTTTTCTATCTGTTCTGCTATACTCGGATGGAAACAGGAAGAGAAAGAACAGAGGAACGGCGATAGCCCGCGGCGGAGGCAGTTTGGATCGGCAGACCAAGTCCCAAATCATTGAAGAATATCGGGGACATCCTAGTGATACCGGTTCCACTGAGGTCCAGGTTGCAGTCCTGAGCAGACGAATTAGCGATTTGACCGGACACCTACAAGTCCACCGCCACGACCATGCGACAAGGAGAGGCCTGCTGATGCTCGTTGGCCAGCGGCGCAGGTTGCTCCGATACCTCCGCCGAAAAGACGTAGGACGATACCAGTCCCTCATCGCGTCACTCGGCCTGCGTAGATAAGTCGATACGGCTCCGTCTTCCTCCGGCGCGCGAGCGCAGGAGAGTAGAACGGCATGATTCACAAAGTCGAGCGAGAGCTCGCAGGACGCACACTCACCATCGAGACGGGCGAACTCGCCCAACAGGCAAGCGGAGCGGTTACCGTCCGCTATGGCGACAATATCATCCTCGCCACGGCCGTCATGGCCCCCACTGCCCGCGAGGGCATCGATTTCCTCCCCCTCACCGTGGACATGGAGGAGCGCCATTACGCCATTGGCAAGATTCCCGGCAGTTTCTTCCGACGGGAGGGAAGGCCGGGGTCGGAGGCCATCCTTGCCGGGCGCATCACGGACCGCACCATCCGTCCGCTGTTTCCCAAGGGACTGCGGAATGAGGTGCAGATCATCCTCACCGTGCTTTCATCGGATCGAGAGTATCCCCTCGATACGCTTGGCGTGATCGGCGCGTCAGCCGCGCTGACCATTTCACACGTGCCATTCGAGGGGCCCGTCAGCGGCTGCCACGTCGGCTACATCAATGGCGAGATTGTCATCAATCCAACGTATGCGGATGGCGACACCAGTGATCTGGACCTGGTTGTTGCCGGTTCCCAGAACGCCATTGTGATGGTTGAGGCGGGCGCAAACGAGGTTGATGAGTCCGTACTGCGGCAGGCGCTGCAAGCAGGGCAGGACGCCAACCGCATCGTCATCGAGATGCAGGAGGAACTGCAGGCCTTGTGCGGCAAGCCCAAGGCCGTCCTTGACGAGCCGGACGACAACAGCGCCGTCCGCGAGGCCATTGAGTCGCTTGTTGGCGAGCGGCTGTTGGAGGCGGCGTCCGGACTGGGCAGGCATGAGCGGAACGAGACGACGCAGGCTCTCCTCGATGAGACGCTTGAGCGGCTCTCCGGAGAGCACGATGCCGCCCTTCTCAGCCGTGTCTTTGAAGATGTCTTCACGGACGCCGTCCGCTCCTGCATTTTGAGTGGCACGCGCCCGGACGGTCGCACGCATACACAGATTCGACCGTTGACCAGCAGGGTGGGCGTGCTGCCGCGCGCGCACGGCTCCGCGCTGTTCCAGCGAGGCGAGACGCAGGTGCTCAACGTCACCACGCTCGGCCCACTAGCGGACGCGCAGAAGATCGATTCACTCACCCCTGTCGATACCAAGCGGTATCTGCACCACTACAACTTCCCGCCGTACTCGGTGGGAGAGGCGCGGCGCGTGGGCACGCCCGGCCGCCGAGAGATCGGACACGGCGCGCTCGCGGAGCGGGCGTTGCTGCCGGTCATCCCCGGCGAGATGGAGTTCCCGTACACACTGCGGCTCGTTTCCGACGTGCTCGGCTCCAACGGCAGCACCTCAATGGCGAGTGTCTGCTCCAGCACCCTTTCGTTGATGGACGCCGGCGTGCCGATCAAGGCGCCGGTGGCGGGCATCGCGATGGGACTTGTGACGGACAAGACCGGCGCGTATGCAGTCCTGACCGACATACAGGGCCTTGAGGATCACCTTGGCGACATGGATTTCAAGGTGGCGGGCACCGCAGAGGGCGTAACCGCCCTGCAGATGGATATCAAGCTCACCGGCATCACGGATGAGATTATGGAACGCGCGCTCGCGCAGGCGAGGGACGCCCGGCTTGAGCTGCTTGCCCACATGAGCGAGACGATTGCCGAAACGCGACAGGAGATGAGCCCGTTCGCGCCGCGCATGACGCGCATCCAGATCAACCCGGAACGCATCGGCCAACTCATCGGCCCCGGTGGCAAGACCATCCGCAGCATCGTTGAGGAGACGGGCGCGACCGTGGACGTGGAGAACGACGGCACGGTGTTCGTCGGAGCGGCGGACGGTGAGATCGCGGACCGGGCTATTGGCATGATTGAGCGGCTGACCAAGGATATTGAGGTCGGCGAGCAATTCAAGGGCAAGGTTGTCCGCACGACTGACTTCGGCGCGTTCGTCGAACTCGCGCCGGGCCGTGACGGCATGGTGCATATCTCAGAGCTGGCGCACTACCGTGTGGGCAGCGTCGAGGACGTTATCAAGGTTGGAGATGAGGTTGAAGTTCTTGTGACGGACATCGATCCGACCGGGCGTATCCGCCTGTCTCGCCGAGCGCTGATCGATCCGGATGCTGAGACGCCGCCTGAAGGCGCGGAAGTGAACACGAGTCGTCCATTTGACCAGCGAGACAGCAGGGGCGACGGGGGCGGTCGCAGGTTTGGTGATCGTGACCGCGGCCCACGGCCCGGTGGCAATGGGCGCCCGCCCCGGCGCAGGCCGGACGGCGATCGTGACCGCCCGCGTCGTCCTGAGGGCGATCGACCACCTCGCCGCCGTATGTAGGCAGCCATGGCAGCGCATCCCAGCATTACCGTCGCCGTTCACGGCGCTACCGGCCGCATGGGGCGCGTGCTGCTGAACGCTATCGAGCACGCTCATGACTTGCGGCTTGTCGGGACGGCCAGTCGTTCCACGGCAATCGCATTAACCGAAGCGGGTGAGGACGCCCGTTTGCATGACACCGTTGAGTCCATGCTTGCGGCTGAGCGCCCGGATGTCGTTGTGGACTTTTCGGCGCGCGACGCCGTGCTGCCGCTCGCGAGGGCTGCCGCTCAGAGCGGGGTTGACTTTGTCACCGGCACGAGCGGACTCTCGCCGGAGATTCTCGAAGAACTGCGTGCCATCGCCGATGATCACAACATCGGCGTGATGGTGGGGCCCAACTTCAGCCTTGGCGCAGTGGTCTTGGAGCGCGTTGCGCGTGAGGCAGGGCGACATTTTGACCACGCAGAGATCATCGAGATGCACCACGCGGGCAAGGCGGATGCGCCCTCCGGCTCAGCAATGGCCACCGCGCGTACGATGGTAGAGGCGCGAGACGGCAAGGCATTCACGAATGCGGAGTCAAGAGTGGTGAACGTGGACGATGTTCGCGGCGGTGACATCAGTGGTGTCGCTATTCACTCCGTGCGACTGCCGGGACTGATGGCGCATCAGCAGGTGCTTCTTGGCGGGCCGGGCGAAACGCTGACGCTTCGCCATGATGTAATAGATAGAGAAAGCTATATGCCGGGTGTCCTGCTCGCGATTCGTGAGGTGGGCAACCGGCACGGACAACTAACATACGGCCTCGGCGCGCTGCTGTGGCCGGAGCAGGAAGGGGAATGATGGCCAGCAGTGATCGACCCCGCGTCGCGATTGTCGGCGCAACCGGGCTTGTGGGTGAGACCTTCATCAACGTGCTGGAGGAGCGCGGCTTTCCCATGTCGTCCCTGACGCTCATGGCGTCGGCGCGTTCCGCGGGCAAGCGTCTCACGGCAATGGGAGACGAGCACGAGGTCATCGAGGCAACGCCGGACGCGTTTGAGGACATTGATATCGCGTTGTTCTCCGCTGGTGGTGGCAGCAGCAAGCAGCTTGCACCGGAGGCGGCGAAACGGGGCGCGGTTGTCGTGGACAATTCGTCCGCGTGGCGCATGGAACCTGATGTCCCGCTCGTCGTGCCGGAGGTCAATCCGGACGACGCCCTGAACCACAACGGCATCATCGCCAACCCCAACTGCTCGACCATCCAGATGGTGGTCGCGTTGTGGCCGCTGCATCGTGAGAACCCAATCAAGCGGGTTATCGTGGACACGTATCAGTCGGCGTCCGGCGCGGGGCGGCTGGCGCTTGAGGAGATGCTGGAGCAATCGCGCGGCGTGCTGAACGGCGAGCAAGCGCAGCCGAGCGCGTTCCCGCACCGCATCGCATTCAACGCCATCCCGCAGATCGACGTCTTTGAAGAGGACGATTACACCAAGGAAGAGATCAAGATGGTGCGAGAGACGCAGAAGATCATGCACGCGCCGGAGATTGCCGTCTCCGCCACCTGCGTGCGGATTCCTGCTGCGTTCGCCCATTCTGAGGCCGTTCACGTGGAGTTCACCAACCCAATCACCCCAGACGAGGCGCGGGATATCCTGGCAGCAGCGCCGGGCATCGTCGTGACCGATAATCCCTCGGCAAGCGCCTACCCGATGGCAATCGACGCGCAGGGCAGGGACGAGGTGTTTGTGGGACGCATCCGCCGCGACACCGCGCTGGACAACGGCATCTCCATGTGGGTCGTCTCGGACAACATCCGCAAGGGCGCGGCGACGAATACCATTCAGATTGCCGAACTTTTGGCCAAAGGCGCTCCTGCCGCCGCCGCGAGGTGAGGCGATGCAGACACACGAGGCCCCGACTGCTGACGAACGCGCCGCCGCTATCGGCGACAACATAGCGCGGCTGCAGAACCGCATGGCTGAGATTGCGACGGAGGCCGGACGCGATCCGCAGTCCGTCAAGCTGCACGGCGCGACGAAGGGCGTTGAGCCGGAGCGTGTAATCGCCGCGATTCGGCATGGCCTAACCCATTTCGGCGAGAACTGGGTGCAGGAGGCCGCTCCCAAGATTGGCGCGGCCAATGCGTTGGCGGACGATCAGGGCATTGCGCCGCCCACGTGGCACATGATCGGCCACCTCCAGCGCAACAAGACACGGCAGGCGCTGCAGGTGTTTCAAGCGATCGACACCGTTGACTCGCTGCGCCTCGCCGAGACCATCAGCCAGCGCGCAGAGCAGATGGACGTTGGCACTGTTGATGCGCTCATTGAGATTGATTTCACGGACAATCCGGACCGCGGCGGATTCAAGCTGGGACTTGCGACAGATGATGGGAGCCTCGGTCAATTTATGGAGGACGCGCGGCGCATCATTGAGCTGCCGAACCTGAACGTGATTGGCCTGATGACGGTGGGGCCGATGGCGGAGGACGCCGAAGCGTCCCGCCCGGGTTTTCGCCGGCTGCGTGAGATCCGCGACGCTCTCAATGATTCGGTTGCGTCCGCGTCGTTGACGGAACTCTCCATGGGAATGACCAACGATTTCCACGTGGCCATCCAGGAGGGCGCGACGGTTGTGCGGCTTGGAACGGCCATCTTTGGACCGCGTCCCGCCGGTCGCACCTACTAGCTCGAAACGTACTACAATTCGTGCATCGACCCGGGGAGACGGCAGCCCGACGTAAAGGGGAGGGGACGATGAGAGACCGCAATGGCGCGCCCTTTGGACGGGTGCTGACGGCAATGGTGACCCCGTTCGACAGTGACGGCAACGTCAACTATGAACAGGCGGCCAAGCTGGCGCAGGCTCTCATCGGCTCCGGCACGGAGGGGCTCGTTGTCACTGGCACGACGGGCGAGGGGCCAACGCTGACAGCCGAAGAGAAGCTCCGCATGTACGAGGTCACGCTTGAGGTGGCCAACCGCAACGGGGCGCACATCATTGCAGGCACGACAACCTACAACACCGCAGAGAGCATAGAGCTTTCGCAAGAGGCCGAGAAACTCGGCGCGCACGGCATCCTGATGACCGTCCCGTACTATAACAAGCCGCCGCAGGACTCGCTGTATCGCCATTTCGTCGCCATCGCGGAGTCCGTCGGCATCCCCGGCATCCTGTACAACGTGCCCAGCCGCACGTCCCTCAACATGACCGCCGCCACGACGGCTCGACTCAGCCACGTGGACAACATTGCCGGCGTCAAAGAGGCGAGCGCGGATATCGGGCAGATTGCCCGGATTATAGAAACTGCCGATGACGGCTTCTACGTGTGGTCCGGCAATGACGCGGACACGCTGCCTGTGTTGGCCGTCGGTGGCTACGGCGTTGTCAGCGTTGCGGCGCACGTGGTCGGCAAGCAGATTGCAAGAAAGATCTATGCGTTCCTTGACGGCGCGCGCGAGGAATCGGCGACCATCCACCGGGGCCTGCTGCCGCTCATCGACGCGCTGTTCGTGGTTGCAAATCCGATTCCCGTGAAGCACATGCTGAACACCGTGGGGATGGATGTTGGAGCGCCACGCCTGCCGCTGACGGAAGCAGACGACGCTACTCGCGCCCACGTCGAGGACGTTCTTTCGCAGTACGACGTCGATTTGCCGGTTTAGGGCGCGGTCTACAGCGCCGGGCGGACGATGATGTTCTCGTCGCGGCGGGGGCCGATGGACAACATGCTCACCTGCGCCTGGATGTGCTCTTCAAGCCGATCAATGTAGGCGCGGGCGTTTTTGGGCAAGTCCTGCACGTGCCGAAAGTCGCTGGTTGGCTCAAGCCACCCCGGCAGCTCTTCATAGATTGGCACGCATTCCGCCAAATCCGCCGCGGAGCTTGGCGGGAAATCGAGGGTCTGTCCGCCGAGCCGGTAGCCGGTGCAGATGCGAATTGTTTCCAGCTGATCAAGGACATCGAGGCGGGTCAGGATGACCGACGAGTAGCCGTTGACCAGGTTGGACAGGCGTGCCATTGGCGCGTCAAACCAGCCGATGCGGCGGGGGCGTCCCGTCGTGACGCCGTATTCGTGCGCGACCTCCCGGATATGCTCGCCGTGCTCATCGTTGAGTTCCGTGGGAAAAGGTCCGCCGCCCACGCGTGTGCAGTACACCTTGAACACCCCGACAATGTGGTCGATACGGATGGGCCCGATGCCCGCGCCCTGGTAGGCGCTGCTCGCGCCCGGATGGGAGGACGTGACATAGGGGTACGTTCCGAAATCGAGGTCGAGCAGGGTGCCCTGCGCGCCCTCCAGCAGCACCTCTTTCTGTTCCAGCAGGGCGCGGTTGATGATCAACTCCGTCTGTTGGATGATGCCGCTCAGCCTCTCTGCCCAGTGACGGCACTGCTCGTAAACGCCCTCAACTGCTATCGCCGGTTGACCGTACACCCCCTGCAAGACCAGGTTTGCATACTCCATTGCGATTTCCAGCTTGGCGCGCAGCCCCTCGCGGTCAAGCAGGTCGCCCATGCGAAGGCCCCGCCGCGCCGTCTTGTCCGTGAACGCCGGGCCGATGCCGCGCCGTGTTGTGCCGATGGCGTTCGCGTCCAACCGCCCTTCTTCCAGTTCGTCCAGGAGCTTGTGGTACGGAAAGACAATGTGGGCGCGGTCGCTGATCAGCAGACGTGAGGTATCGATGTTGGCGGCTTCCAACTGGTCTATCTCGCCAAGCAAAACTTCGGGATCGATGGCGACGCCGTTGCCGATGATGCACGTAGTCTGGGAGTTGAAGATGCCTGCTGGAACGAGGTGCAGCCGAAACTCGCCAAGGTGGTTGATGACGGTATGACCTGCGTTGTTGCCGCCGGAGAATCGCACGACATAGTCGGCTTGCTCCGCGAGCAGGTCGATGACCTTGCCCTTGCCCTCGTCTCCCCATTGCGCGCCAATGACCGCCGTTGCGCCCATGTTTTCTCCATGCATCCAAGCTGAATACGACCTCTCAAGTATGGCACAGGGCGCTCTTTCCATAAGACGCGGCTGGTCAGGAAAGCGCGTGCCGACGCAACAGATGCACCGAAAAACTGACGGCTGCGATGCTATACTGAGGCGGGAGCAGCGCTGTCGGACCGGGGTAGGCAAGGGGGCGGGGTGTACCAGAATTCTGACTTGCGGATTTTCTCAGGTAATGCCCACCAAGCCCTTGCAACTGATGTTTGCCAATATCTTGATATAGAGCCCGGCGCAGTCGAGGTCTTCCAGTTCTCCAACGAGAACATTTTTGTGCGCTTCCAGGAGAATATCCGGGGCCGCGACGTTTTTCTGGTCCAACCATTCTCGAGCCCCGTGAACCAGAACATCATGGAGCTCCTGATCATGATCGACGCGGCCAAACGCGCCTCTGCGGGTCGCGTGACGGCTGTCGTTCCGTATTACGCCTATGGCCGAACGGACAAGAAAGACCAACCACGCGTTCCCATTACGGGACGGCTGATCGCAGACCTCATCCAGGTGGCGGGCGCGGAGCGCGTTCTCACCATTGACTTGCACGCCGGGCAGATCCAGGGGTTCTTCAGCATTCCTGTCGATGAACTGACCGCCCTGCCGTTGATTGCCGACTATTTCCTTGATACGGACTCCGCGGGCGTGGTCGTTGCGCCTGACGTGGGCAGCACGAAGCGCGCGCGTGACGTGGCGGAGCGCTGGGGCGAGCCGCTGGCAATCATCGAAAAACGCCGGCTTGGCAACAGCGATCGCACGGAGAGCGTCACCGTGATTGGCGACGTGAAAGGCCGCAAGGCGATCATCGTTGATGATGAGGTCAACACGGGAGGCTCGCTCGTGGCGGCGGCGGAAACCGTCCTGGAGCACGGCGCGACGAGCGTGTCCGCCGCCGTGACGCATCCCGTTCTGTCCGAGCCGGGAAGCGGCAGTCTGCGGAACAGTGTTATTGATCAGCTTGTCGTGTCGGATACACTGCCCATCGACAACAAGAACACGGACGGCATGAATATCAGGGTGGTGTCCGTCGCGCCGCTGTTGGGCGAGGCTATCAGGCGCATCCACTTCAACCGATCAGTCGGAGAGATGTTCCAGCAATAGAGGCGGCCGGGGTGCTAGCGAAAGGCGAGTCCTTCATCACCCTGCAGGGCATGTCCGCCGACGCCCTGTTGCTGGCTGTCCGTGGGCTCGCCGAAAGACCCCTGCCGGACGGCACAGCGCTGCCAACCCGGGACGGCCGCGCTGTCGCCACCGCGTTCTATGAAGCGAGCACGCGCACGCGACTTGGGTTCCAGTTCGCCGCGCGCGCGTTGGGGCTGGACGTCATTCCCCTCGATGTCAGCGCAAGCTCAGTCAACAAGGGCGAAAGCCTGACAGATACGATTCGCGTGCTGGCCGACTACGGCGTCGCGGCGCTGATTCTCCGTCACCCTGACAGGGAGTCCATGACCGTCGCGACAGCGGCGAGCGCATGTCCTGTGATCAACGCCGGCAACGGGGCGGGGGAGCATCCCGTTCAGACGCTCATCGACCTCGCTATGATCTACCAGAAATTCGGCAGGCTGACCAATCTGTACGTCACCATGACGGGTGACGCCCTGCATGGACGCACTATCCACAGCCTCATCATGGCTCTTGCGCTGTTCGACAATCACATCACCGTCGTCACGGATCCCGGCCTGCGTTTGTCGTCTGATCTCACGTCATTGGCGGTGAGAAAGACCGCGCCGAGGCTGAAAGAGACCGAGTTTCTGAATAGCAGTATCCTTAAAGAAACCGACGTTTTGTATATGACGCGGGTTCAGGCGGAGCGCGGCTCCGCGAACAGGCCAATCATCATGACAGAACAGGCACAGCAAGATTTGAATACGGATGCCATCGTGCTGCATCCCATGCCGCGCACGGTGGAGCTGCCGGAGTGGTTTGACGCAGACCCCCGGGCCGCCTATCTGCGGCGCAACCGTGTCGGACTGGGTGTGATGACGTATGTGCTGCAAACGGTGATCGGCAAGGGGCGCACGACGTGATCAGCAAGCTCCGCAAGATACTCGGCGACGGCAGCGAACGTGCCGTCAAGCGCATGCAGCCCGCCGTGGATGAGGTCAACGCGCTTGAAGGCCGCTTTGCGCGGCTGAGCGACGATGAATTGCGAGGGATGACCGCCCAATTCCGTGAGCGCCTGGCGGGCAAGGAAACCCTGGACGATCTGGTGCCTGAGGCTTTCGCCGTCGTGCGTGAGATGTCAAAGCGTGTGCTCGGAATGCGGCACTTTGACGTGCAGATCATCGGCGGTATTACGCTGCACCAGGGGCGCATTGCGGAGATGCGGACGGGTGAAGGGAAAACGCTTGTTGCCACGCTCCCGGTGTATCTGAACGCGCTGACAGGCAGGGGCGTCCACGTCATTACGGTGAACGATTACCTGGCGCGGCGCGACGCTTCATGGATGGGCGCCGTCTACCATGCCCTCGGCATATCCGTCTCCTGCCTGCAGCACGACGCGTCTCTGCTCTATGACCCCGAAAGCGAAGAGTCGGATGAAGCAATGCGCCCCGTTCATCGACGGGAGGCGTATGCGGCGGACATCACGTATGGCACGAACTCCGAGTTTGGATTTGACTATCTCCGGGACAACCTTGCCCTGACGGCGGAGCAGCGCGTTCAGCGTGAGCTTGTCTACGCCATCGTTGACGAGGTTGACTACATCCTCATTGATGAAGCGCGGACGCCGCTGATTATCAGCGGTCCGGGACAGACGCCGACACAGAGCTACGGCCAGTTCGCTCAACTGGCGCGCCGCCTTACGGAAGAGGCTGACTTCGCCATCGATCCCAAGACTCGCGCGGTGTCGCTGACGGAAGACGGCATCACCAAGGTTGAGCGCTCGCTGAACATTGACAATCTCTACGCGCCGGAGCACTACACGGCGGTGCATTTCCTTGAGAACGCGCTCAAGGCGGAATTCGTCTACCAGCGCGACAAGGAATACGTCGTTGACGGAGAAAACCAGGTGGTCATTGTCGATGAGTTCACTGGCCGCCTGATGCCGGGCCGACGCTATTCCGAGGGTCTCCACCAGGCAATTGAGGCGAAGGAGAATGTCGCCATACGGCGGGAGTCGATGACCCTTGCCACCATCACGCTCCAGAATTACTTTCGCATGTACGAGCGGCTTGCGGGCATGACGGGCACGGCGTCCACGGAGGCCGAAGAGTTCCTCAAGATCTACAACCTGGATCCGCTGCCCATCCCCACCAACAAGCCCTCTGTCCGGGATGACCAACCGGATCTCATCTATCTGAACGAAGAGGGCAAGTTCAAGGCCATCGTGCGCACGCTCAGGGAGTTGCACGACGAGGGCAGGCCGGTGCTTGTCGGCACGGCCTCCATCGATACCTCGGAACGACTCAGCGCTCTGCTCCGCAGCGAGGGGCTGGAGCATGAAGTTCTGAACGCCAAGCAGCATGATCGCGAGGCGCAGATCGTTGCGCAGGCGGGGCGGCTTGGCGCGATCACCGTGTCCACCAACATGGCGGGGCGCGGCACCGACATCATCTTGGGGGGCAACCCCGACGGCCGTGACGAGGACGACTGGCAGCGAGAGCATGATGAAGTGCTCAACCTGGGCGGCCTGTTCATCCTTGGCACCGAGCGACACGAGGCCCGCCGCATCGACAACCAGCTACGTGGCCGCGCGGGGCGGCAGGGCGACCCCGGCGCGTCGCAGTTCTATGTGTCGCTTGAGGACGAAATCATCAAGCGGTTTGGCGGCGATCGAGTCAAGTCAATCATGTCGTGGTCCGGCCTCAAGGACGACGATGCCGTTGAGAACCGCATGGTCTCACGCGCCTTTGAGAACGCACAGGTCCGCGTCGAAGGCAACAACTTTGAGGTACGCAAGCACCTCGTGGAATACGATGACGTGATCAATCGGCAACGCTCCATCGTCTATTCGGAGCGCGCCAAGGTCTTGCAGTCAGAGGACTTGCGGGAGAACATCCGGCAGATGATCGCGGACGAGTGCGCCGCCATTGTTGATGCGCACCTGGGCGACCGTGACCCTGCAAACTGGGACATCGAGGGATTTGTAGCAACCGTCCGCGCCGCCTTTCCCGCCCCGGACTGGCTTGAGGCGGGGCAGGTGCTCGACCTCACGCGAACGGAGATCACGGACGAGTTGGTTGAGTACGCGTTGGCCGTCTATGACGAGATCGAAGAAGAGCTTGGCGCGGAGCGGCTGAGGGAAATTGAAAGCCTTGTCCTGCTGCAGACGCTCGACAACCTCTGGGTTCAGCATCTGACCGCCATGGAGCAGATGCGCATGAGCGCCGGCCTGCAGGCATACGGGCAGCGCAACCCGCTGGTGATGTACCGGCAAGAAAGCCACGGCATGTTCCAGGAGTTGATGGACCGCCTGCGCAACGGCATCGTCCGGACCGTGCTCAATCTTGACGCAACGATCCGGCCGACCCGTCCCGTCGCGGCAGCAGCCAACGGCACGGCGCCAAACGGCGCAGTGGCAAGCCGCGGCGCGATGGCCGAAAGCCCGATGGCATCCCAACAGCGTGACGCGAGCGGGCAGGCGCCGGACGCGCAGGCGGCTCGCGGCCCGGTGCGCCGCGCCACTGCAAAGATCGGCCGCAACGATCCATGCTTCTGCGGCAGCGGCCTCAAGTACAAGAAGTGCCACGGGGCCGGCGCCTGATGCGCTGCTTACCGAAAGGGCCGACCACACGGCCGGCTCAGTCGCTATGACTTCGCGGTCGCGAGCCTCCGCGCAGACGGTCGTCGACGTTGAGGCCCCGCACGTCAATGGGGGACAGGAGCTTCGAACCGCGCAGGAGATCATTGAGTCGTTTGTTGCCGATGTGCGTAGGGGTGAGAACTGGTTCCTTGCGCTCCTGAACGCCGTCGCCGAGTGGAGCGCGCCAAGGGAAGAGCTGAAGGGCCGCGCTTATACATACGTCATTGCAGGAGAGGCCTTTGATTGGCTGCTGCTCGCGGAGAGGTTGATTGAAGCGGCGGGGGACGTGATTCCTGAGCAGGAGGCGACGCGGCTGCTGTTTGAAGGCAGGGCCCCTGTTCACATCAATGCCGAACTCTTTCGCCGCAGCATCGGCCACGGCAAGCATGCCGCTCACCTGAATTTCCTGTACGGCATCGTGGTTGAGGAGGCGTTGCAGCAGGCCAACATCGAAGAGGTCGCGAAGGCGCAGCAGAATCTCGCCGCTCGCGAAAACCTCATCGAAGATGAAGCGATGAACCGCCTCTACGGCGCGCCAAGTGGCGATCTCCGCACCGAATTTCGCTTGGCGACGGGCAAGAAGAGGAAAGCACCCGTCCGCTCATCTCTGGACGAATACAAGACGTTTACGTATTGGCTGTTCAAGCGGCGTGTCGCAAAGAGCGACCCGGCGCGCTTGGCAAGCGATACGCGCAAGGGCATCCTCGTCCTTGAACGAATCAAGCCCGCGCTGTGGCAGTGGTCGCAGGGAGAGAACGACTAAACGGAACCGCCGCTCTCGGTGGCAATGAGGACAACGGGCGCTCGTGGCGCTCACTGGGGAACGGGGAGACGCAGCGTGCCGAATCGCCTGATCAACGAGACAAGCCCGTATCTGCAGCAACACGCGCACAACCCCGTGGACTGGTATCCGTGGGGGCAGGAAGCGCTGGCGGCGGCGCAGGAACGCGACGTCCCCATCTTCCTCAGCATCGGCTATTCCTCTTGCCACTGGTGCCACGTGATGGAGCGGGAGTCATTCGAGAACCAGGACACGGCCAAGCTCCTCAACGATAATTTCGTGTCAGTCAAGGTTGATCGGGAGGAGCGGCCCGACATCGATTCCGTGTACATGGATGCAGTTCAGGCGCTGTCCGGCCACGGCGGCTGGCCGCTGAGCGTGTTCCTTACGCCGGACGGCTCGCCGTTCTTTGGCGGTACCTACTACCCCCCGGAGGATCGCCCCGGCATGCCCGGATTTCCTCGGGTGCTGACCACCGTGCTGGATGCGTACACGGCGCGAAAGTCGGAGATCAAGCAGGCGGGGCAGAACATCGTCGACCATCTCCGCCGCGCAACGATCGCATCAAGCGGGCAGGACTCCCTGTTGTCAAAGGACCTGTTCATGGAGGCGTTTGCGCGGCTGAGCAGCACGTTTGACGCGGCGAACGGCGGGTTCATGGCCGCGCCCAAGTTCCCCCAGCCCATGCTACTTGAGTTCCTGATGCGGTACATCTCTGCCAACGATGACGATTCAAACGCCCGCGCCATCCTTGAAACCACACTGGAGCACATGGCGGCGGGCGGTCTGTACGACCAGCTTGGCGGCGGGTTCCATCGCTACAGCACCGATGCCCAATGGCTGGTGCCGCACTTCGAAAAGATGTTGTACGACAACGCGCTACTGATCGGCGTCTATCTCCACGCGTGGCAGCTCACCAAGCGGGAGGATTTTAGGCGTGTCGTTGAGGAATCCGTCGACTTTCTGCTGAGAGAGAAGCTGTCGCCGGAGGGCGGATTCTATTCAACGCTGGACGCGGACAGCGAGGGCGAAGAGGGCAAGTTCTACGTCTGGACGCCGGCTGAGATCAGCGCGGCGCTGGCCGATGAGTCTGCCGCTGCCCTGTTCTGCGGTGCCTACGGCGTGACCGAGTCCGGCAACTTTGAGGACAGCGGCTCGTCCGTCCTGAGCCGTGTTGCCTCGGACGAGGAATTGGCCACGAAGCACAACATGTCGGTCGAGGACGTGCATGGATCTCTAGGCAAGTCCCGGCAGACCTTGCTTGAAGCCAGAGAGGGCAGGATACGGCCGTTCCGTGACGAGAAGATGCTGACAAGCTGGAACGGGCTGCTGCTACGGGCAATTGCGGAAACGGCGGGGGCGCTCGGCAGAGAGGACTACCGCACCGTAGTGGAGAAGCAGGGGGCGTTCCTGGTCGAGACAATGCGGACGCCTGAAGGACGCCTGTTGCGGACATACAAGGACGGCGAGGCCCGCATCCCCGCGTACCTGGAAGATCATGCCAACCTCGCCAACGGCCTGCTCTCGCTCTTTGAACTTACCTTCGATCGGCGGTGGCTGGATGAGGCGGTCTCGCTGGCGGACAGCATCATTGAGCTCTTTTGGGATGACGCGGACTCAATCTTCTACGATATCGGCAGCGACGCGGAATCACTCGTGGTCCGCCCTCGTACCGTGCTGGACAACGCGACCCCGTCCGGCGGCGCGGCTGCGGCTGAACTCCTGCTCCGCCTCCACGCCCTCACGGGCAACGGCAATTACCATGCCATCGCGGAAAGAGCGCTCCGCAGCGTCCATATGTATATGTCGCGCTACCCCACGGCGGTCGGTCACTGGCTTGCGGCGCTTGATTTCGCCATCGGCTCCACCAAGGAGATTGCGCTCATCGGCGACAGGGCGGCGGACGATATGAGTGAACTGCTGGACGCCCTGAATACGCGGTTCATGCCAAACAAGATTGTGGTGGCCGCCACGCCGGATGAGGCGTTCGAGTGGGGTGATCTCCCTGTGCTGGAAGGGCGCTCCATGATCAACGACACGGCGACGGCCTATGTTTGCGAGAACTACATCTGCATGCTGCCAGTCACAACCGTGGAGGCATTCCTCGAGCAGCTCGACGCGCCGCCCCCGACTGTCCAGTTTCTTGCGCCGTAGGGTATTGGCGCCATGGAACGGCTCTGGACCCCGTGGAGAGCGGAATTCGTGACCGGCCAGACCGGAGAACAGGGTGCGCCCGCCTGCTTCCTCTGTGAGAATCCGACCCTCGACAAGGACGACGAGACCTACATCCTCCACAGGGCGGAGCGTTCGTTCGTCATTCTGAATCTCTATCCGTACAACTCCGGCCACCTGATGATTGCGCCCTATGCTCATATCGGCGCGCTGGAGGAACTGCCGCCGGAGACCGGAGCGGAGATGTGGGCGCTTGCCCAGCGGAGCGTCGGCATCATCAAAGAGGAGTATGGGCCGGACGGGTTCAACGTCGGAATGAACATCGGCCAGCTAGCGGGCGCGGGCGTGCCGGGCCATCTGCACTTGCACGTGGTTCCACGGTGGGGCGGCGACACCAACTTCATGGCCGTCGTCGGCGAGACGAAACTGGTGCCGGAAAGCCTGGATCAGACCTACGCGCGGCTAAAGCCGCTGTTTGAGAAGCTCTGAGCCGGATGGATTCCTGCTTTCGCGGGAATGACGGGGTAGTGCAGGCTAGCGGTGCTCCGGGACGGGGGGCTCCGGGATCATCGCCCCCAGGATGCGCTCAAGGGCCATCACATGACTGCAAGAACTCCAGCCTGCAAAGAAGTCGCAGTCGCACGTGAACACGCCGTCCTTAAGTTCGACGATGTGCTCACTGTTGTCGCCGACGATTCGGGCGCGAAACGACTCGAACCTGATACGGTCGTCCCGCTCCTCGGCGTACTTCCGCGCCTTCTCGATCTTGCTGATCAGGCTGGAGTTCATTGCACCTCCCTGTAATTCACGCTTGTGACAGAGACGTTGAGCCTCTCTCCCCTCATTGTGCAGGAGCCGAAAAATCAGCGTTCCCTGCCTCCCCGCATGGCCGTCGGATTGCGTCATGCTACGTTCTGAACAGGCTTTGGGTCAAGGGTTTTTGCCCCCTCGTGGTGGGCTTGTCGGACCATGAGCGGCAGCGCACTTCGACAGGCTCAAGGCGAACGGAGCGCACTTCCACTTACTTCTAAAAGAACTAACGGAAAACCCGCCGATGGTACGATGAGAATTGCTATGGCGCGTATTCGGGCGGTCTCTCTGGATTTCTACAACACCGTCGTCAGGTTCGAGCCACGACGCGAGCAGATTCAGGCCGCCGCCTGCGCTGAATTCGACATCACGGTCGATACGAATGCCGTCCTCCGCGCCTATCCTGCCGCCGATCAATTCCTCTCTGAGGAGAATGGGAAACTCCCGCTGAGTCGGCGCACGCCCGAGGACGTGAGGGAGCTGTGGGGGCGGTATGAGATGCTGCTGCTGGCCGGCGCGGGAGTGACGGTGGATCTTGAGTTGGCGAGCCGCATATTCGAGCGCGTGTGGGAGACGCGGCAAGGCTTTGCGATGTTCCCGGATGTTGTGCCGTCGCTGCAGGCGCTCCGTGAGAAGGGTTACTCCATCGGCGTCGTCACCAACTACGAGGGTGGTTTGGCGCAGACGCTGCTTGATCTCGGCATCGCTGAGTTCATGTCCTTTGCGGTAACGTCGGAGGAGATCGGTGTTGCCAAGCCAAACCCCGAGATATTCGAGGAGGCCTTGAAGCGGGCAGGGGCGGGGGCCGATGAGGTTGTCCACGTGGGCGACCAGCCGCTCGCGGACGTGCAGGGCCCGGCGGGGGTTGGCATTTTACCCGTCCTCCTCGACAGGGATGGCGTTTTCGAGGGCTACAAGGATGCCCGCGTGATTAGCTCACTGGAGGAATTACCGGACCTCCTTGACCGTCTCAACGCTGAATGGACTTCCTGAATATATTCATCAGCGTCGTCTTTCCCGTCTTCCTGATGGCGGCGATCGGCGCGCTTGTTCACCGATTTAGGCCGATCTCGCCGGAGCCGCTCAGCCAGGCCATCCTCTTCATCTTCAGTCCCGCGCTTGTGTTCAACGGCTTGGCCACCACGCAGGTTGCCCTTGAGGACCTCGCTCGCATCGCCGCGTTCAGCTTGTTGCTGCTTTCGGCTCTGTACGTCATTGCCTATGTCGCCGCCCGCGCGATGAGAGTGCCGAAGGATGCCCAGACCACGTTTGTGATCGCGGCGTTGTTTATGAACGCGGGCAACTACGGCCTGCCGGTGGCATTCTTTGCATTCGGAGACGAGGGACTGGCCATCGCCGTGGTGTTCTTCGTGACGCAGGCGATTCTCGCGTGGACGGTCGGCGCGTTCATCGCCTCCCGTGCCCAATCGAACCTGATGGGCTCGCTCGTGTCCGTGGCCAAGTTGCCCACAAGCTATGCGGCGGTTCTCGGTCTTGCCGTGAGCATGCTGGCCATCGAACTCCCGGACTACATCCAGCAGCCTGCCCAGATTATGGGCGACGCGGCGATTCCGGCCATGCTCATCGTGTTGGGCATCCAGCTTGCGTCGACGCGTGAGATGGCGGGGGCGAGGGCGATTGCTGGCGTTGTTGCGATCCGGCTGGTGCTGTCGTCTCTCGTAGCGTACGGACTCGTTCAGCTTCTGCAATTCGACGACTTGACATCGAAGGTGCTCATCGTGGTGGCCGGCATGCCGACCGCCGTGTTGACCATCATCCTGGCGACGCAGTACAAGGGCAGGCCGGAGCTTGCGAGCGGAATCGTGGTGGCCGGAACGCTTGGGAGTCTCGTTTCGGTGACGATTGTGCTGTCGCTGGTGGGCGCGTCCTGACGACCAAGCGCTACGCAGACGGGCGGGCGGCCTCGATCTGAGCTCGGAGATTCTCCGCGGCGACGCGAGCGGCTTCCGCAAAGTCCGAGCCGGTGGAGGCATACAGGATCCCCCGCGATGAATTGACCAGGATACCGCCGCCGTCCGCATCAAGGGTCGCTGATAGGGCTGCTTCAAGCTCACCCCCCTGCGTCCCAACACCGGGAACGAGGAACGGCATGTCGGGGCAAATCTCACGGATCCTTTGCGCTTCGGACGGGTACGTCGCTCCCGTCACGAGGCCAATGTTGCCATTCGTGTCCCATGACTTGCTCATGTGAGCGACGGCTTCATAGAGCGGCATTGGGACGCCGTCGTAGGCGGCGTTCAGCCCCTGAATGTCCGCGCCACCGGGGTTGGATGTGCGGCACAGGATGAACACGCCCTTGTCCTCATAATCGAGGAATGGCTGGAGGCTGTCTCGACCGAGGAACGGGTTGACCGTGACGGCGTCAAAGCCCATCGTCTCGAACAGTCCCTTCGCGTAGAAGCGGACGGAGTTGCCGATGTCATTTCGCTTGGCGTCGCCGAGCACCGGCACGCGCCCGTTGACGTGGTCGATGATCCTCTCAAGCGCGGCATAACCCGCCGAGCCGTGTGCCTCATAGAAGGCGAGATTGGGCTTGTAGGCGCAGACGAGGTCGATTGTGGCGTCGATGATGGCGATGCCGAACTCAGCAATGTCACGACCGTTTAATTCGGCGGGGTCGGGGTCAAGACCAACGCAGAGCAGGGAACTGTTGCGCTCACTGGCCTCCCGCAGCCGCTGACGAAATGATGTCTTCGTGGTTGTTGTCACTGTCCCCGCCCCCTTCTTTCAGCCGTGTGATTCATCGTACCGCACGGGGTGGCCGCCATATAATCTCTAGGTGACTATTTCAGTGCTTGGGATCGCGGGCGGGATGCGGCGCGGCGGCAACAGCGAGACGCTGTTGGAGCGGGCGCTTGACGGAGCGCGGGACGCCGGCGCGGACACGGAATTCATCAACCTGCTGGACCTTTCCATCAGCCCCTGCATCTGCCCGCAATCCGAAGATTGCATGCTCACCGGCGTCTGCACGGTGCTGGACGATATGCAGGCGTTGTACGCCAAGCTGCGCACGGTGGACCTGATCTTCATCGCCTTTCCTATTGCGTTTCGCGGTGTGCCCGCGCAGACGAAGGCGCTCTATGACCGAACACAGCCGCTGTGGATCCGGAAGTACGTGCTGGGACAGCAGCTGCGACGCGATAAGGAGGCGGGCAAGGCGCTCATCATCGCCACCGCCGATCGAGACGACCTGACGGAGTTCGACGGGGCGGTGCAGGCCACGCGCTCGTGGCTGGTGAGTCTGCACTTCCGTGAGGCAGCGCGCCTGCTTGTGCCCGGCGTCGTCCGCGCCACTGATGTCATGGAGAAGCCGGATGCTTTGGCGGAAGCCTATGAACTCGGCGCGGGGCTGGTCCGTGACAGCGACTAAGTCGAGGCGACGACGGCGAAAGAGGCCGCTCGGCCTGCTTGAACTCTACGACCGTCTCTTTGCGGCGTATGGCGAGCAGCATTGGTGGCCGGGTGAGACGCCGTTCGAAGTAATGGTCGGGGCGATCCTGACCCAGAACACGGCGTGGACGAACGTGGAGAAGGCGATCACGGCTCTGCGGGAAGCCGACGCTCTGAACCCGGAGGCGCTGCGCACTCGTCCGATTGATGAGCTTGCGGCCCTGATTCGACCGTCAGGCTATTTCAACGCCAAGGCGCGCAAGCTCCGCGCATTCGGGGATTATCTTGCGGGCTATGACGATGACATTGAGCGGCTATTCGCCTCCAAACCGCTCGACGAACTGCGCGAAGAGCTGCTGGCTCTCCACGGTGTTGGGCCGGAGACGGCAGATTCAATGCTGCTCTACGCCGGGAACCTGCCGTCGTTCGTCATCGATGCCTACACCATGCGCGTGCTGCAACGGCTGGGAGTTATCGATGCAGATTCCAAGCCCTCATATGACGCCGTGCGCGCCATGTTCCATGAGTCACTGCCGGCGGACGTGCAGGTGTTCAATGAGTACCACGCGCTGTTTGTGGCGCACGGCAAGGATGTGTGCAAATCCCGCAAGCCGCTGTGTTCCGACTGCGTATTGGTGGAGAACTGCCCGGCCGCCGAGGGATTTCTGCGCGAGGCGCCGACGCGTTAGTCTGTGCGGCGTTCGTCGCCGATTGGGTAGACGTCCGTCAGGAACTGGTAGAAGTCCGAATCGAGCGGCACCACAAGAGTTGTGCCGTCCGTCATGGAAACCTCATAGGCTTCCAGCGTTCTGACGAAGTTGTAGAAATCGCGGTCGGTGTCAATGGCCAGGCCCTGGATGCTGATAGCCTCCGCCTCACCCTCACCGCGAATGGTTCGGGCGCGCTCATTGGCCTCTGCGAGGATTTGGGCGCGCTGAAGGTCGGCATCAGCTTCAATCTTGGCCTTCTCCTCGTCACCCTCTGCGCGGAAGCGGTTGGCGATACGTGTTCGCTCTGAGCGCATCCGGTCGTAGACACTGTTGGCAACCTCAGGCGGGAAGTCTGCGCCGACAATGCGAACGTCTATAACGGACATGCCGAATTCCCGTGCCTTCACATCACTGCGCTCTGTGACGTTGCGCATGAGAGACTCACGGTTATCGCGGATGACTTCGATCTGATCGTTCGTGGCGACCTCCTCGCGGATTTCGGAGGATATGATGGCCTCCAATCTGCCGCGTGCGCCCAGTTCAGTACGGACCACCTCGAAGAACTGCCGAGCGTCGATAATGCGGTAGCGCGCGTAGGAGTCGATGATGAGCGCCTTCTTCTCAGCGGTTAGGAATTCGGACGGCTCCGAGTCGAACCGCAACAGGCGCTTTTCTATCCGGTGTACAGATTCAATGAAGGGCGTCTTGAAGTGGAGGCCGGGTTCGGTCGCCTCGCGTCGATACTCACCCAAGCGGGTGATGATGACCTGCTCAGTCTCGTCGACAACATAGACGCTCTGACTGAAGAGAATAAGCAGGGCGCCGCCCAGCAAGACCAGGGCAATGCTGACCAGGCGCTGTATCTCCGGGGAGAGCCCTCTGCGTTGCTGCATCGCTACGCCCCCGTCGATTCCTGGTCAGTCAGCGGCAGGAACGGCAGAACATTGCCGCCGATTTCATCGTCGACAACGACAACTTCGACCCTCGGGAGGATACGCTCCATCATTTCGATATAGAGGCGCTGACGTGTTGCTTCGGGGTGATTGCGGTACTCGCGCAGTCGCTCAAGGAACCGGCTCGCATTACCCGTTGCCTCGCGTACGCGCTCCACTTTGAAGGCCTCGGCAGCCTGGACGATGCGAGCAGCCTCACCACGCGCTCGCGGGACGATGTCTTCGCGATACGCCTCTCCCTCGTTAATGAATCGGATGCGATCCTCGCGCGCGCTGATGACGTCCTTGAATGACTCCTGAACTTCGTCGGGCGGCTGGACGTCCTGCAGCTGCACGTTGACGACCATAATGCCGGTGCCATAGTCATCCAACAGTCGCTGCAGAAGCTGCTGCGTTTCGACCTGCACCACTTCCTTACCGGTTGTCAGCACGTCATCAATGGGGCGCTGTCCCACAACTTGCCTCAACGCGGACGCCGTGGCGTCTCGCAGTGTTTCCCCGTCCGGTCGTCCGGTCGCGGATGGGTCCTTGACGTTGAAGAGGAACGCGCCTGCGTCACGGACACGGTACTGAACAACCAACTGCACATCGACGAGATTCTCGTCGCCGGTGATCATGCGCGCCTCAGAACCTCTTTCAACGAGACCCTCGCCGGAACCGATCTCTCCGACGCTTCTGAATCCAAGCTCCATGTTCTGGACGCGTTGAATGCTCACCACGTCCTGGCGCTCAACAGGCCATGGGATGTGCCAGTGCAGACCCTCTGTCTGCTGATCACCGTTCCAGTTTCCGAAGGTGCGGACGATGGCGACCTCACCGGGGTTGACGATATAGATGCCGGAGCCAAGCCACACGAGGACGATAACCGCGGCAATGATTCCTGCGATGCGGGCGATAGGCATGGAAGGGCGGGGCGCTCCACCGCCCGCGCCGGTCGGTGGCCTTTGGCCGCCCTGGTTGTCGCCTGATCCGCTGCCCCTCAGCCGGCCAAATAGCTCGCGCAACGGGCGCAAAAGCTCATCGAGCTCGCTTTCGCCCTCTCTGCGGGGTTGCCGCTGGTAGCCCAAAACGCGTGGAAGCCGCACTAGAGGGTGTGCCCCGCGCTTGCCGAGAAAAACAGAGTGAACACTTTCACAGTCCCATTATAAGCAGATTGGGAGCGTGTTAGTCGTCGATTGTCTGGACGATCATCTCCGAGAGGTCGAGCACGCGCATGTTTTCGTCCTGGCCAGTCACGCGGACGCCGTCCTCGAACATCTGGGCGCAGAACGGGCAGGCGACGGCGATAACATCGGCTCCCGCATCAATGGCGTGATGAGTGCGGCGGTGGTTGATCTTCTCATGGCCGGGGCCGTCTTCCATCCACATGTGTCCGCCGCCGGCGCCGCAGCAGAACGCGCGGTTCCGGTGCATCTCCATCTCAGTGAGCTTGTTGATGCCGGGGATGGCGTCGGCGACCTCTCGCGGCGCGTCGTACACCCCGTTGTGCCTGCCGAGGTAGCAGGGGTCATGGTAGGTGACCGTGCCAAACGTGGGGCCTTCACGGGTCTTATCCAGGGTTAGGCGGCCATCCGCGACGAGGCTCTGCAGGTACTGCGTGTGGTGCATGACCTGGTAGTTTCCGCCGAACTGCGGGTATTCGTTCGAGAGTGTGTTGAAGCAGTGCGGGCAGGTTGTGACGATGGTCTTGACGCCGTAACGGTCCAGCGTCTCCACGTTCTGCATTGCCTGCAGCTGGAACAGGTACTCCATGCCGATGCGGCGGGCGGGGTCTCCCGTGCAGGATTCCTCGTCACCAAGGATGGCGAACTTGATTCCGGCATTGATGAGAATGCGGCCGGTGGCGCGGGCGATGCGCATGGAACGATCCTCCATGGACGCGGCGCAGCCGACCCAATACAGGACTTCCAGATCCTCAGGGTTTTCGACCTCGGATATGAGCGGGACATCCAGCCCCTCCGCCCATTCAGTGCGGGTGCGGCTCATGCCGCTCCAGGGGTGGCCGCGTGTTTCGAGGCTGCGGAGCGCCGCCTCTGCCGTCTCCGGCAAGCGGCCCTCGTTCATCACAAGGGCGCGCCGCATTTCAACGATTGTCGGGACGTGCTCGATAAAGACGGGGCAGGCCTCCATGCACGCGCCGCACGTGACGCATGACCAGAGGTCTTCCTCGTCAACGACCTCACCGGCCGGAGCCATGATGAGTTTCTCGTCAACCTTGGATTCGTCGCCGCCCGCCTTATACAGGGCGTTGCCGTAGGAGCCGACGTATCCCTTCAGGTTCTGGATGACCATCATCGGCGAGAGGGTCTTGCCAGTGATGTTGGCAGGGCAGTTGTCCGTGCAGCGGCTGCACCGCGTGCAGGCATCGCCGTCCATCAGTTGCTTCCACGTGAAATCGGTCAGCGTTGCCGCGCCAAACGTCTCCCGCGTTTCAAGGTTTGGGATGGCCTGCAGCTTGCCGCGCGGCTCAAGGTTGCGGAAGAACCAGTTGGCGGGAGATATCCACGTGTGGCTGAACTTTGAGAGCGTGGCGGCAGCGTAAAGGAGCGAGCCAAGCACCGTTAGGGAGTGCGCCCACCAGAGGCCACGATAGATCGTTTCTGCCGTGTCAGCGCGGATGCCGACAAACTCGTAGAAGAATGCGGCGAACGCAAAGCCGCCGGGGGACCAGATCGCCCAGTCCGGATGGTCAAGGTATTCGATGCCGAACGATGTTTGGCCAAGCTGCCTCAGCCCCTCAAGGCCGAAGCCCTGGAAGATGAGAATGATGGCAAGTGTGAGGATGATCTTGTCATCGAGGAGGCCGGGGTGGTGGGGCTTGCCGATGGCGGAACGCCGGAAGATGGCCATGGTGAGGCCCGCGAGAGCCATAAGACCGCCGATGTCCCACGCAAGTGAGGAATAGAGATACCAATTGCCGATTGGCCATTCCAGCACTCCCTGGTGCTCAAGCGGGTACAGGAACTCCTCTTCGATGGTGCCGACGGCGGTGCCGAGAAAGAGCATGGACGCGCCCAAGAAGATGAGCAGGTGCATGAGACCGCCGTAGCGGTCTCGCAGAAACTTCTCATGGCCGTAGCCCTGGGTAATGAGGAGACGGGAGAATGCGATGCCGCGTGTGATGGGGTTGCCAAGCCGGTCCGCGGGCTGGCCGAGTTTCCAGAGCTGGGCGCGCTCATAGAGTCGGTAGAAGATGTAGGCGACGGTGAGTCCGGCGAGCGCGAAGAGGATCCACTTGAGGTCGCCGATTGTCCAGAGAAATTCCTTTTCTGGTATCACAATACCGCCCCTCCCCGCCCAGTTTCGGCCGTTGTTGCCGCTGTTCGGGGCAGTATAGCACGGGGTAAGGAAAATCCGGGTTGAAAAGGGCCTTTCACGCCGCGCCCGCCACGTTTGTGCAATTTGACACAATTCAATCCAGAATGCTATACATTTAGTGCCCCCAGATGCTGGGGGCGTTCCCATGTAAAACGTGTTTTTTGGGGGTATGAATGCGCATCATCGTTACCGTTAAACAAGTGCCTGATCCGGAGGCGCCGCAGAGCTCTTTCACGGCGGACCGGGCGGCCAAGAGAGTGGCCGTCGCGGCAAGCGTTCCGGCGGCTGTCAGCGACTATGACAACTACGCCGCGGAAGCGGCGCTTCGCATCAAGGACAATGATTCCGATACAACCGTCAGCGTCGTGAGCCTCGGAGAGAGCCACGTCCTCGACGTGATCAAGCGGCCGCTGGCGATGGGCGCGGATGATCTCTTCCTGGTGCAGGACCCCGATTTGCCGAACGGCGACCCCGTAACGGTTGCTGCTGCGTTGGCGGCAGCGATTCGCAAGATCGGCGATTTCGACCTTGTTGTTTCCGGCAGGCAGTCGTCCGACCTTGACCAGGGAATCGTGGCGACGGCCCTGGCGGCCATCCTGGACATTCCCGTTCTGACCAACGCAATCGCGGTTGAGGTGAACGGCGACGAAGTGCAGATCGACCGCATCGTCGATGATGGCATCGACACGGTGGCTGCCAAGCTTCCGGCGCTTGTCACCGTCTCCAACGAGCTTGGACAGCCGCGGTACGCGACGATGCGGGGCATCATGGCGGCCCGCCGCGTTGATCCAACCGTGTGGGGCAAGGGAGACCTTGACGCGATGGACGCGGCCGATCCGTTCACGGAGGTCGTTGACCTGTTCGCGCCCGAGAAGTCGTCCAACGTCGAGATGATTGAGGGCGAGTCACCGGCAGAGGCGGCCAAGGCGTTGGCGCAGCGACTGCGCGAAGAGCGCCTGATCTAGGCCGACCGCGTACACACGTACAAAAGATTCCGAATCACGGAACGAGAAGGAGAACGAGAAATGGCCGGTGAGAACGGCATTCTGATTGTTGCGGAGACTGGCGCGGACGGTTCCTTGGGCTCGATCACGAACGAGTTGATGTCGGCGGCGCAGGGCCTGTCGGCTGACCTGGGCGAGCCGATTTCGGCGGCGCTGATTGGCAGCGGCGTCGGCGACCGCGCGCAGGACATCATCGATCTGGGCGCGGATACCGTGTACCTGGTGGATGGCGAGCAGTTCGCCAATTACCTGAACGAGACATACACTCCGGCGGTTATCGCCATCGCGCAGCAGGCGAACCCGCGCATCATTCTGATTGGCCACACGCCGAACGGACGCGATCTTGGGCCATACCTTGCGGTGCGCTTGCAGACCGGAATCGCGTCTGACACGTCCGGGCTGAGTATTGAGGGCGGTCAACTGCAGGCGGCGCGATCCGTGGCGGGCGGCCTGTTCAGGCAGGTTGTTTCATTCCCAAAGATGCCCGCCATCGCGACGGTCCACATGAAGGCGTATGACGGCGCAGAGCCGCAGAGCGGCCGCTCCGGCAACGTGGTCAATGTTGACGTCGGTCTGGATGCCTCGTCCGTACGCTCCCGGTTCGTCAAGCATGAGGACGCGCAGGTTGAGGGCATCCGGATGGAGGATGCGACCATCGTTGTGACCGGCGGGCGCGGCATGGGAGACGAAGCGGGCTTCAACGAGCTCTACAAGCTGCAGGCGCTGCTGCCGCAGTCCGCGGTGGGCGCGACGCGTGCCGCGACGGATTCCGGTTTCTGTGAGCAGGACCTGATGATCGGCATCACGGGGCGCGTGGTCTCCCCGGACGTTTACTTTGCGATTGCTCTGTCGGGCGCGAGCCAGCATATGGCGGGCTGCTCCGGCTCCAAGAACATCGTGGCCATCAACCGCGATCCTGAGGCCAACATCTTCAGTGAGTCGCGCTTCGGCGTCGTTGGCGACTACAAGCAGGTTCTGCCGGCGCTCATTGAAGAGGTTGAGAAGCTGATGCAGGGCTGAACAGGCCCAGTCAACTCAGCCCTTAGAAACGTCAACGGGGCGCTCCACCGGAGCGCCCCGATTTCGTTTTGGCAGCAGAGGATCAGGCTATGGCTATTCGATGAATAGCACTATCCAGATTGTGAAGAAGACGATTACTCCCGCCGCATAAACCCAGTGACCATTTTCCCTGAGAAATTTCTTCAGGTCCTTCATCGCGAGTCTAGCCCTCTGCGCTCTCGTCGATGATCTTCTGAGCCAGGTGCTGGGGCACCTCCTCGTAGTGAGAGAAGCGCATAGTGTATGAGGCACGGCCCTGCGTCATGGAGCGGAGTTCGGTCGAGTAACGGAGCACCTCGGCCATCGGCGCCTCGGCCTGCACCGTTGTCACTTCGTTCTCCGTGGTCATACCCTGCACGTGGGCGCGCTTGGAGTTGAGGTTGCCGATCACGTCACCGGTGAAGTCGTCAGGAGTGACGACTTCGAGCGTCATGACGGGCTCAAGGAGAACGGGCTGCGCCTGTTGGATGCCCTGTTTGAGGGCAGTGGACGCCGCGATCTTGAACGCCATTTCCGATGAATCAACAGCATGGAAGCTGCCATCCACGAGCACAGCGCGCACGTCGACGATTGGGAAGTGAGCGACTGCCCCCTCCGGCAGCGTTTCACGGATGCCCTTTTCGACGGCAGGTATGAAATTCTTGGGCACCGCTCCGCCGACGACCTTCTCGCCGAACTCAAATCCGACGCCCCGATCCAGAGGTTCCAACTGGAGGACAACATGGCCGTATTGACCGTGGCCGCCGGTCTGCTTCTTGTGCTTGTACTCGGCACGGGTTGAGACACGAATCGTCTCGCGATAGGGCACTTTTGGAGTCCCTGTCTCGACTTCGACGCCAAACTTGCGCGCCAGCTTGTGGACGGCAACGTCTATGTGTGAATCGCCGAGGCCCGACACGATGATCTCATGCGTATCGCTCTCGCGTGTCATCGTGAGGCTCGGGTCCTCTTCGAGAAGTCTCGCGAGGGCGGCGCCCATCTTGTCCTGATCAGCCTTTGTCTTGGCCTCGACGGCCACGCTGAAGATCGGCTCGGGGAACTGGATGGCGGGCAGGGCGATGCCTGCCTCACGCGTTGAGAGAGTGTCGCCGGTGCGCGATACGCCGAGCTTGGCAACCGCGCCGATGTCTCCCGGGGCGAGGCTGTCCACGTTGGCGTGCTCCTTGCCGATGGGGACGATGATCTGCGCGACGCGCTCCTGCTGGGTCTGCGCCGTGTTCCATGCCTGGCTGTTGGTGTTCATCACGCCCGACTGGACGCGGAAGTAGGACAGCTTGCCGACGAACGGGTCAGCCGTGGTCTTGAAGATGATTGCCGCGAGCGGGCCATTCGCGTCCGTGGTGATCTGCGCCTCTTCGCCGGAGGCGGTCTGGGCGGAGGGAGCGTCCATGTCCGCGGGGCTCGGCGTCAAGTTTGCCAGGACGTTCAGCAGGGCATCCGTGCCCGCGCCCGCCTGTGCGGATGCGGCAAGCACCGGGAAGACATCACCCGATGTGATTCCCGCGCGCAAGGCCGCCATCAGCTCGTCATCGGTGATGTCCTCGCCCTCAAGGTACTTGGTAGCGAGATCGTCATCCGCCTCTGCCGCGGCTTCGATAACCTGCTCGCGGTACGACTCAACGTCCACGCCCATATCGTCCGTTACGTCGGATTCCGTGCCGTCCTCCAGGTACGCCTTCCTGCTCAGCACATCAACCACGCCGCGGAACGAATCGCCCGCGCCAATGGGAACGATGACGGGGGCGCAGCCGTTTCCGTAACGAGTGCGAACTGTCGAGAACGTGGCCGCGTAGTCCGCGTTTTCGCGGTCCATCTTGCCGAGGACGAGCAGGCGGGCAAGGCTGCGCCCTGACGCTCTCCTCCAGGCCGCGTCCGTGCCGACCTGCGGGCCGGTGGATGCGTCCATGGCGATGAGGGCGGAATCAGCGACGAGCAGGCCGCTGAGCATCTCGCCCAGAAAGTCCATGTAACCCGGCGTATCGAGGACGTTGAGCTTCTTGCCCGTCCATTCGACGGGGAGGACGGAAAGATTGACGGAACCGCCGCGCCTCTCCTCTTCGGGTTCGAAGTCGGAGGCCGTGGTGCCGTCCTCGATCTTCCCCATTCGGCTCAGCGCGCCCGACCGAAACAGCAGGCGCTCTGCGAGCGTCGTCTTGCCGTCACCGTTGTGTCCCAGGAGCACGATGTTCCGAATGTCGGATGTCGAGTAGTTCTGCATTCCTCTCCCCCAACTTGCCGGCGCGCAGGGTGGCGACCGGGTGATTTATCGAACCATTCTACGGCAGGGCGCGCGGTGTCTCAATGCGCCGCGCCTATACTGGCCGCATGCGTTTCGTTCACGCGCTGCCCCTCCGAATCGCAATTCTCATTGCGGCGGTTCTCGTGGCGTTGATGGCGCTGCCGGGGTGCGTCGCGCCTGCCGGGAACGTCATCGCCGGAGTCCGGGCGTCCGCCGCGCATGACAGCTTCAATATCGCGGTATGGGAGCTTGAACACGCTGCGGATATCGTCGCGGCGCTCAACACGCCGCCGGAGAATCCCGACGCCATCGATGAGTATTTCGAGACAAGCGCGCGACTCCGTGAGGCCGCAGGCAGGGCAGCATGGCTGCTGGCAAACCGGCCTGCGGATGATCCCGAACTGCTTGAGGCGCTGGAACAAGAGGAGGCTATCGAGCGGGAACTGGAGGAGATTCGCGTTCGAGCGACCCTGGCGCTGCGGGGGCTGGCAATGAGAACAATGCGGGAGGCCGGGCTGGTGTCAGACCCGCCCGTGCTTGGGGAGATCGTCTTCCCTCCGGTTTCGTTCGTGATGGAAGACCTTCCCAAAGCGCTCGTTGTGTCACCGCGTGACCGGATCGCATCGATGGAGTCGCTGCCGTTGCGGCCGGACATCTCGACCGAAGAAATCCTCCGTTTGGAAGAGGCGTTGACGGACAGAGACCTGTCGGCGCTCGTGGTGAACATTGGCGGGATGGGAACGTACCCGGCGCTGGTCAGGGCAACGTCCACCCGTGATTTCACCATACGGACGATTCTGCATGAATGGGTCCATCACTACCTTTTCTTCCATCCGCTGGGGCAGCGGTATGCGGCAGGCGGCGACATGACGACGATTAATGAGACGGTGGCGAACATGGTGGCGGCGGAGACGGCGGCGATGGCGTTGAATCAGCCGCCGCCCGTGTTCCGGGTTCCTGAGCCGCCCACGGAGCCGCATCGCGATCCCGACGTGTTCGACTTTGGAGACTACATGAGAGAGACGCGAGTGGAGGCAGAGCGGCTGCTGGCCGATGGGCAGATCGACGAGGCTGAGGCATATATGGAGAAGCGGCGCGTCCATCTGAACGAGGAGCATGGCTACGCAATTCGGAAGATCAACCAGGCCTATTTCGCGTTCCATGGGAGTTACGCGGACTCTCCGGCAGGAGGATCGGTCAGCCCGATCTATGGCCAGTTGATAGAGGTGCGGAACCAAACGGGTTCCGTGGCCGAATTCCTGCGAGCGGTGCGGGAGATCAGGAGTCCGTCGGATCTGGAGGAGTTAGCGTCCGGCGGGTAGGTGGATAAGCCGCCCCAAAAGCAAGTCCCGGCGCGGTGCTGGGCCGCGGGGCCGATTTTGTAGATAGAGGGGTTGGGGGTGGAAGTGGGTGGGGTCA
>VXMO01000004.1 GCA_009841045.1 Dehalococcoidia bacterium | reverse complement strand
TCATTCCGTCCCCCTGTCATTCTGAGCGCAGCGAAGAATCTAAAATCTCACTGCGCTGCCGAAGCCCCCTCCCGAACCCCAAAAACTTGACACCCCGCCGTATCAAGCGCATAGTTGAATCCGTTATCGGGGTCGACAACGGTGTGTGGTCGCCTCGGTTAGTTGGAGAGAATTTCCCAAGACAAAAGACGTTGCAGCGCGTTTTGAATATCGATATGCGCGAGCGCGTCGTTTGGCGGTTGGGGAATAAAGCAGGCGCGAACCGCCCCCCGAGATCGCCCGGCGGGGCAGGCCATTTGAGGTTGCATGGCAAAGTACGTCTTTGTGACCGGTGGCGTCGTTAGTTCCATCGGGAAAGGCATCACCGCCGCCGCCATCGGTCGGCTCTTCACGAGCCGCGGCATCAGGGTCGCAGTGCAGAAACTCGATCCGTATCTCAACGTCGACCCCGGCACAATGTCCCCCTACCAGCACGGCGAGGTCTTCGTCACGCGTGACGGCGCGGAGACTGATCTCGACCTCGGCCACTACGAGAGATTCGTCGATACCGAAATGACAAAATCGTCCAGCGTCACCGCCGGCCAGGTCTACTCCTCCGTCCTCTCACGGGAACGGCGCGGCGATTTCCTTGGCGGGACTATCCAGGTCGTCCCCCATGTCACCAACTCCATCAAGAACCGCATGCGGCAGGTCGCGGACGAGACCAACGCGGAGGTCATCATCATCGAAGTCGGCGGCACCGTCGGCGATATCGAAGGCCAGCCCTTCCTTGAAGCCATCCGCCAGGTCCGAAATGAGGTCGGCCGCGCCGACGCCATCTTCGTCCACGTCACCTATCTCCCCTACCTCCACGCCACCGGAGAGCTCAAGACCAAGCCCACCCAGCACTCCGTCCGAGAGCTTGGCCGCAGCGCCGGCATCGCGCCTGATGTCATCATCGCCCGCAGTGAAGTTGAGGCAGACCAGGAGACCGTCGACAAGATCGCCCTGTTCTGTGACGTTGAGCCGCAGGCCGTCATCCCTCTCGCCACCGTGGACACCATCTACCGCGTCCCACTCCTCCTTGAAGAGCGCGGCCTCGGCGACTACCTCCTTAAAAGGATGCAGCTCGCGGAGTATGCCGAAACCGAGCCGCAGCTCGATGACTGGCACGATCTCGTCCGACGTTTCGATGAACCCAAGCCTCCCCTCACCGTCGCCATCGTCGGCAAGTATGTTGAGCTGCGCGACGCCTATCTTTCCGTTAAAGAGGCACTCACGCACTCCGGCCTTGAGATCGGCGTCGACATTGACATCGACTGGATCTCCGCTGAGGAGCTGGAAGAGGACGGCTGGGAGACCCAGCTGGAACGCGCGCATGGCATCGTCGTCCCCGGCGGCTTTGGCGAGCGCGGCATCGAGGGCATGATCCGCGCCGCATCCTATGCCCGTGAGCAGCGCGTCCCCTATCTAGGCCTCTGTCTTGGCATGCAGATCATGGTCATTGAATTCGCCCGAAACGTCGCCGGCCTCGAAGGTGCCAACTCCACCGAGTTCAATGTCGCAACTCGCCACCCTGTCATCCACATCATGGAAGACCAGGAGCGTGTCCGTGCCAAGGGCGGTACCATGCGCCTCGGCTCATACCTCTGCCACCTCACCCCCGGCACCAACGCCGCCCGCGCCTATGGTGATCCGGAGACCATCGTTGAACGTCACCGTCACCGCTTTGAATTCAACAACGCCTACCGTTCCTCCTTTAAGGAAGCCGGTCTTATTGTCAGCGGCGCCTATCGTGAACTCGATCTCGTTGAGATCTCTGAAGTGCGTGATCATCCATTCATGGTGGGAACCCAATTCCACCCTGAGTTCAGGTCACGCCCCACGCGCGCCCATCCTCTCTTTCGAGAATTCGTCTCCGTCGCCGCAAGTATCCTCCGCGAAGGCGAACAGCCGCCGCTCATCGTTGCCCAGGACGGCCTCGCCCATCCCGCGCAGCGACCGGACGACTCCCGTCATTCCACCGAAGACAACGACCCCCAACGCAGCAGCGCCCGTGCGTCGTGATCTGACACATATCTGATCAGTCCTTTCCTTTAAGTAGCAGCCAACACCGAACGAGCAAACACAGAGAAAAATCCCGGGCATCATCCATCACATCGCCCGCAGCAGAAGGAGACATCGTGGACACCACAGACACCCCCAACACAGACGAGCCGCAGCGCCCCGTCACCCGGCGCGGCATCGCCCGCCCCCCGCGCGCTCGACGCGCATCAACGGCCGCCGCAACAACAGAGGCTCCCCCTGAGGAGACCACCACTGAGGAAGTCGTTGCGGACAACGGCACAGCCCCCGTCGAAACCACGGAAAACGGCGCAACCTCTTCTGCTCCACCTGAGCCTGTCGAAGAGCGAGCGGAACCATCCACGGAAAACGGCGCAACGGCTCAAAAGACTTCAATCACGGACGGCCTCCCACCCGCCTCAGCGACCACGGATGTGATCGAAGACGTCGAAGAGGAAGCGCCCCCCGTCCGCCGCACCCCCCGCCCGCGTTCCGCCAACGGCGCGCCGCAGCGCCGACGTGAACGCCCGGACCGCGACCGTGATCGCCCGCAGCGCCCCCGTCCACCCGCCAACGTTGCCGACGGCGATTCAGAGGCCGCTCAGCGTGAGCCGCGCGTCGTTGATTTGCCGGAGCCGCTCCACCACGTCACCATCCCGCAACTCGAGGGTCTTGATCGTGATGAGGCCGCGCGCCTCGCTGAATTCCTCAACATGCCCCCCGGCGCGGCGCTGAGGCGTGACGAAATGGTTCACCGTGCCATCCAGTCTCTCGGCGAGCGTGGCGGAACAATCTCCGCCAGCGGCATCCTTGAGATCACCAACGACGGCTACGGCTTCATCCGCCACCGCACACTCCGACACAACATCAACGATGTCTACGTCGCCCAGTCACAGATCCGCCGATTCTCACTCCGCACCGGTGACTGGGTCACCGGCCAGGTCCGCTCACCCAAGAGCGGCGAGAAATACTACGGCCTCCTCCGCGTTGACACCGTCACCGGCCAGGAGCCCGAAGTCTCCCGCCGCCGACCCGTCTTTGACCAGCTCACCGCGCTCTTCCCCGACCGACTCTACGATCTTGAGACCGGCCAAAAGGCCGTCGCCGCCCGCCTGCTAAACCTCATCGCACCCATCGGCTTCGGACAGCGAGCGCTCATCGTCTCCCCGCCCAAGGCCGGCAAGACCATCCTCCTCCACCAGATCGCGGACGCCATCGCCTCCCAATACCCCTCCACCCACATCATGGCCGCACTCATCGGCGAGCGACCCGAAGAAGTCACGGACTGGGAGCGCACCGTTAAAGGAGCGGAGGTCATGGCCTCCACCTTTGACGAGCCCGTTGAAGAGCACACCCGCGTTGCAGAGCTCGTCCTCGCCCGCGCCAAGCGACTCGTCGAAGCAGGCCAAGACGTCGTCATCCTCCTTGACTCCATCACCCGCCTCGCCCGCGCCTACAACATCGCCGCGCCCTCCAGTGGGAGAACACTCTCCGGCGGCATGGACCCCGTCGCCCTCTACCCACCCAAACACTTCTTCGGCGCAGCCCGTAACACGGAAGAAGCCGGCACCCTCACCATCGTCGCCACCTGCCTCGTTGACACCGGCTCACGCCTTGACGATGTCATCTACGAAGAATTCAAGGGCACCGGCAACATGGAAGTACACCTCGATCGCAAACTCGCCGAGCGCCGCATCTACCCCGCCATTGACGTCCTCAAATCCGGCACACGACGTGACGAGCGACTCTACGACGACAAGACCTACCGCGGCATCGTCACCCTCCGACGCATGATGGCCATGCTCTCCAACTCCAACCTGGACGCCTCGGACGCCACCGAGCGCATCCTTGACCGCATCTCCAAAACCAAAACCAACGCAGAATTCATCGCCACCCTCTCCCGTGAAATCTAAATACACACCCCCCGCCAAACAAACCCCTACATATACCCACACACCCCCCAACAACTTATCGAACCCATTCTCAAACCCATTCCAACATCACATACCTGATCCAAGCCAAACCACTATTGACAACACTTGCAAATCTCCCCTAAACTCACGGTCAGTGACTACGCCTAGCCCAAGGCGTGGGCATTCCGCGTATTGCATGCACACGCGCGGGACACCCATGTATGGACAAAGCAAAGTCGGGATAAAGAGAGCAGAAAGGGGAGAGCGCGGGGCTCTCCACAGGTACGGAGACTAACCGGACAGGAAGCGCGGGAAAGCCGGCGCCCTCTGCCGATGCAAACGGCAAACAGCAGGGTTCCTGGCTCCCACGGATGGGGAGGAGCACATGCACTCACAAGAACCCTGGCAATCCAGAAGCCCAACGGGCGCCGTGAATAAACCGATAGTTTCCTCTACACTTACGAAGACGGGCCGCAGAGGCTCAAATCACAGTTACGGAAGGGGGCTTCCTGTGAAGCGCAAAGCACTAGTTATCCTGTCGATCGCGATCCTCGCGTTCGCCATGGTTCCGGCCATTGGGGCCGGCGCAGCTGCGGGCACGGTCAAGATCGTCACCCCTGACGAGTTGGCCAACCCCTCGGGGAGGACCGGCTCGGCCTTCGAAAAGCTGACCAGCACCGAGTATGTCTCAGACAAGACCGGAACGGTCGCAAGCTTGGAGGATGCCGGTGGCACGCTGTATGCCGTCATCGAGGATAATGATGCGGCCGCCAACAGACTGACCGATTACCACGCTTACTTCACCACCACCATTCCGACAACTGCAGTTGGCGGCGGTAATCCATTTAACATCAATCCCTTGGATACTGAGGCGAGTGGTGGGCTTGTAGCTGTTGCCGTCACAGATACGAAGGGCAATTTCATAGGCGGTACGGATTCCGGTGGTACTGCAACACCTGCAATTCCTGATGCTGGTGATACGGACACCCGAACGGACCAGCAAAAGAAGGAAGGCGCTGATCTCGACGATCTCGTCGTTGGTAACAGGAACCGTCAAAACGGCGTTGACGCCCCCGACGTTGTGTTCCAGTTGGGCTGGTACCAAGCGCCCACCAGGGACGATCCTGCTACGGAAGATGACGATGAGTCTGTCGCGGCGGAATTCACTGTAACAAGAACGCTTCGGTCGGCGACCGTCTTCTTGGATAACGGAGAAGGTCCTGATGCGAGCATCATCTACGTGAGCGCGCTGAATATTCCCGCGCTTTCGACAGATACTCCTCCGGAGGGGACAGTTGCAGCCCTTCGAATCGCCTTCGCCTCCGCCGGAGTAAACGATTTGGTTGACTCCGATGGCGATAACTTGGTCTCAGTCACTAGCACCTCCGGCGAAACAATCAATATCGCCGCGAGGGAGCGTGACCTTGCCAAGTACGATGCCCTGACCGACGACGAAAACGTCGCCAAGAGAAGCGTCAATCATGCCGACTTCTCTGCTGAGGCCAACGAGTCACGCGACTCCGGCGTCTTCGTCGGCATGTTTGGTGTGATCCGCAACGGCTTCAAGGACGCGGCGTTGGATTGGGAGCCTGTAAAGGGTGACGCAACCGCCGGCACCGTGCAGCAAGTCACGGTTGTCGCGGATGGCACCGATCCTATCCCCGCCAATGCAGTGGAAGCACCTGCAGATGCAGCTACTGCTACGGCCCCGTTCTCATACACAGTCACCGTGACATTGGCGGGTGTCGATGCTGATGACAACACGGTTGTTGCCGACAACGAGATTGTTGCCAGTTCGATTGCTGTTGACGTCAATACTCAGGATCCCGCCCGGACGGACACTGACGGCACCACCTCTCCTACTGATCCCAACGATGATCCTGTCGCCGTCTCGACGACGACGACGCCCCCAAGCGGAGAAGATGGAGCATTCAACGCGGCGACGCGACAAGTCACAGTGACGTTTGTAACGGATAGGGCGATCCTGAGTGGTGACATCTTCGAAGTCCAGTACAACATCAGGCCCCTGAACAACAACATCTCGCACTTGCTTGATGCCGTTGATGCAACCGGCAAGGCGGATGCCACTGACGAAAGCGCGCCGTTCGACAAGTTCTGCGTGGAAAGCCGCCCTGATAGCGAAACCGAAGAAGAGTACGACGAGCGCTGCGCGGACGTGTTGAAGCTGAGTGCCGCGCTTGATGCCCACCGGGCGAACCTCGGGCTCGACGCTGGCGATGATGCGAGCACCCTGCTCGGCATGATCATCGGTGCGGAGCACGGAGATACCTTGTCGGTTCGCTACAGTGACGCGAGCCCCAGGTCAACGAGGAGTGAGAGTGCCGGTGTGGACTTCGATGGCCCGACCATCGGCGGCCTGAACCCGGCCAATGGCTCCTACCTTGATGCCGACAACTTCACAATGGTGTTTGATGTCACCGATCCGGACTCCGGTATCCCTGAGGAAGCTCAGGATGCTGGTGAGGCTGAGATCCGCGCTGGCGTAGCGTACGTGGTGCATGAAATGCTGGTGGGCGTTGGTGAGGATCCAGGCCCAATCGCGGCGACGAGCGACGATGGTTCCGAAATCGACCGTGATGATGAGATCGCTGACGGTGAACGCTACGAGATCGACGTTGACGTCTCCGAGGCGGCGGACGCTGCCGAGGGCGATGACAATACGGACCCGGTCACAGTGCGCGTCAGGGTCACGATTAACGCGTATGACCTCGCGCGGAACAAGGCTAAGCCTCTCGTCGTGAACTACGTTATTGACACCATTGATCCCATGTTGGAGCGTGCGGTCACTGGCGTGGGTCTGAAGAGCAGCAACGCCGTGGACGGCCAGTACGTCCTGCTGGAGAACCAGGCAAACAGCATCGTCCTCGTGTTTGACGACGCCATCAAGGGTGATGAAGTCCGCGCGCAGGACATCAACGTTGTGGGCACCAGCGTCTCCACCGTGACGTGGCTCAACAATGCCGGCACAAACAAGATCAGTGTCGGTAACACGGAACTTTCAAAGATGGCCGGTGACTTGGATTACGACGCCAAGACGGCGACAACCGATAAGGCTGGCGACGTTGTGAAGGATCTGGGTCTGGATAGAAATGACAAGGGCCAGGACGCCCGGCACCTCCTGTTCCTGACGCTTGAGGCTGATTTGGGTACGGGCGACCGGCCGACCGTTGAGATTGATGGTGGCGACCTGGTTGACCTTGCGGACAATACCAACCGCAGTGATCACGAGGCCAAGCCCATTGATCGACTGTCGCCATCCTTCACCGTGGCCCTTGAGCAGGCCCTGAGCAACAGTGCCTTGGAAGCCGACATCACAGCGTCTGAGGAATTGGACAGGACTCCACGCGCCCGCATCGTGCGGCAGAGCAATGACGACGCCGAAGAGGGCCCCTTGACTGGTGAGCTCAACCGCTCGCTGTCACTGAGTACCCAGACTGGTAACAGTTGGTCTGTCTCGGCTGATCGGAAGAAGCTGGGCTTGACCGCCACCGGTGGCGTGCAGGACGGCGTGTACGAGATCGAGATCACCGGCACGGATGACAATGCCAACCGTGTGACCGTCAAGAAGGGCAAGTGGGAACTTGATACCCGTGCCAACGATGGCGCTGATCCCACTCGTGTGGGCGGAAACGCAGACAAGGGCATCCCGCAGAAGATAGAGACGAACGAAGTCGTCTTCCTGAGCCTTGAGTTCAAGGACGAGGCTGGTGAGTACTTCAATGACTCCAAGAAGAAGGTCAGCCTGACCGCGTTGTCCCTGCAGTCCTTGGCGGCCGATGCGATCAGTGCAACGACGAAGAAGATCGTAACCAACCCAACCATTGAGAGTACTGTGGATGTGGATGCTGGCTCGGCGCAGACCTCGGATGGCGTCAAGCACGTAATCGCCCTCTCAGACCTCGCTTTGGGCCACTACCGCCTGATGGTGGACTACGCCGACGAGGCTGGCAACACGGACGACTTTGGCTACGTCTTCACCATCACTGCTCCGGCGCCTGAAGAGGTTAGCGTGGTTCCGGGTTGGTCCCTCGTGTCCATCCCCGGCACCCCGCAAGACACCAGCATCGGTGGCGTCCTCGAGGGCTCGTCGGTGACGGATGTCTGGAGCCTGAACAACGAGACCAAGGTTTGGGAGTTCGCCCGCCAGGATGAGAATGGCGAGTGGATGGGTACGCTGACCCAGATCGTGGATGGCCGCGGCTACTTCGTCCGCAGCACCACCTTCGATCCCATCAAGGTTCTCACCGTTCGCTTCAGCCCGCAGCGCACCCCGCCGCAGTACACCGTGACCAGCGGGTGGAACAGCATTGGCTACACCCCCGCGGGCAATGAGAACGCAATCAGTGTGGACGGCTACCTGAGTGCGCTCGGCGCAAGCGGATGGGGCATGATCCGAACGTGGAACGCGGACGCCACCCCGCCGCAGTACGAGACCTACTTCTCAAGCGGCGCGATGACTGCCGACTTCCCGACCGGCGACGGCCCGGACGGCGAGGACGCTGGTAGCGACGGCGATAGCGTTGCTGACGGTGTAGCGAAGGTCGAGGCTGGCAAGGGCTACCTCCTCTTCGCCACCCGCAACGGCGTCATCGGCGGCTAAACCGAAATAGACCCTCTCCCCCCGTTCGCCCTGAGCTAGTCGAAGGGCAACGGGGAGGGGCAGGGACGGGAGGCAACCCCTCCCTACCGGAAACCCCAGGGGGGCGGGCCAAACCCGCCCCCTTC
>VXMO01000047.1 GCA_009841045.1 Dehalococcoidia bacterium | reverse complement strand
GATCTCGCGGTCGCGGTCGCTAATGAAGGCGTCCCACGGCCGGGCGCGCCCTTCGACATGCTCAGGGTGAGCGGGCTGTTGTCCATTCGTGCTCATTGGTCTCCTCTCCTGGATGTGATTCAGTTCTTGGAGATGAGGGGGTTCAGGAGGTCGGCGAGCGTGGCAATAGTACGGGTCTGCACCCACACCTTGCCCTCGCCACGGAACTTCATGACCAACCCCTCGCCGCCCGCGATCAGAGAAACGAGTCCGCCAACCTTGCCGATGGTGTATTCGACCCCATCCGTGAACGCGACAAGATGCCCGGTGTCTACGACCAACTCCTGATCGCCGGAGACGGTTAGTTCCTTGATCGCGCCGTAGCAGTTGCAGTAGATCGTGCCAGTACCGCGCTCAGTGTAGGCACGAAGGAAGAAGAGGTTCTCGCCGCTGAACATGCCGCGCATCCCCTGGAACTTGGTGTCGAGTTCCACGTTCAAATCGGACGCCAGGAACGAACCGCCCTGTATGTACAGGTTTTCGCCCGGCTCAATATCAAACGACTTCATGTCCCCGGGCATGGTGGAGGCAAGGCCGACCCACCCTCCGCCGGGGCCTCCGGTAAACGTGTTTACAAAGAACGATTCGCCGGCGACCATTCGGCGGACTCTGCCGAAGAGGCCGCCGCCCGACATGCCGGTCTGCATTTCAACGCCCTGTGAGGTGGCCATGGCGCCGGGCTCAACCTTGATTGACTCACCCTGATCAAGCTCCACCGTCATGTACGTGTACGCCGGATCGAATTCAGTCGTTACCTTCATGCTTTTCCTCCGATTCCACTGTGAATTGGTGGGCTGTTGTACTTCTCCCACTATAGTGCCACCTCATAGTGGGCTTGTGCTGACTGCTCCGCCCATCTCACGCCATGCAGCGAGAACCTGTGCCAGCTCATCGGATGTTGGTGCGTCGCGCGTGCCGGGACGAGAGACGTTGATGCCAGCGGCGGCCGTCGCGCCGAGGAGTGCATCAGTGAATTCCCGCCCCTCGGCTTCGAGAGCGGCCAGCGCACCGTGAAAGGCGTCACCCGCTCCAACGCTGTTGACGGGGATCATACCGAGCTCATTGAGAGGGAGCGGTGGAACTTCAATGAGTTGACTGTTCGCAAGGTCAATGACGGTTGCTCCCTGTCCGCCCTTCTTGAGGATGACGCGGTTTCTCCATCCGTCGGCCAAGAGGCGGACAGCAATTTGGCGCGGGGCGTCCTGCTCAAAGAGCGTGGCCGTTTCTTCTTCGTTGAGGAGGAGGGTATCCATGCGGCGGGCCATGGGGAGAACGATGCTCTTATCACCAGTGACCAGCACGCCGGGATCCCAGGAAACACGGCAGTAGGTTGCGGTGGTGATATACAGAATTTCCTCGATAACGGAGAGGGGCGGATCGGTAATAGCGCAGGCGCGTGCACGGGAGAGCATGACGCGAGCAGCAGGCTGGCGGATGTGGTCAGGGGTGAGTTGAGCGTTCGCGCCGAGCGCGCTGGCGATGACGTTCTGACTGTTCGTATCAACGAGGATGAATGCCTGGCCGGACTCAGTTTCGGGAATCGTCACTATGCCATCCGTGGACACTCCCTCTGCCCGTAGAATGTCGCGTTGTCGGTCTGCGATGGCGTCATCACCAAGCGCGCCAACAAAGACGGCGACATCCGGCGAGAGCAATCGTGCAGCAGCGACAGCGACGTTGGCGGCAGTGCCGCCCGGAACGCGCGCCACTTCAGAAACGGTGACTTCCTGGCCCGGTGACGGCAGCGACTCCACGAACAGGGTTACGTCCCAGTTGATGGCCCCCACAGCAACGACGAGGGGCGGTTGCGTAGTCGTCACGCCTCCTGTGTTAGCCGACCCAAGAGGAGTTCAAGGAAGCGCGGGCCATCGACGGCGGTGGCGACTGCGATTTCCGGGCCACCACCGCGGCGGTGTCCGGGACGTCGATCCACGATGGTCTGCCCACGCACGGATCCGTCTTGCGTGATGATTTCCACGGGGTAGGTTTCAGTTTGGAAGAGGCTAGGGTCGATGACCAAGGCGACGGCCTGCGCGTCGTGGATGTTGACGACACCAAAGCGCTCAAGCACTTGTGCGCTGATCATTCCGGCAACCCGCGCATAGGGGTCGGCGCTGTTTCGGAGGCTCTCATGACGTTCGGGGTTGATGGAGCCGGACGGATCGGTTGTGACGTCGAGTCCGACGGCGGTGATGGGTATGTCGGCCTGCACAAGTTCGGCGGCAGCTTCGGGATCGGCCCAGATGTTGAACTCGGAGACGGTCGTAACATTCCCGTGGCCGTACGGCGTGAGCGCGAACGCGCCGCCCATCAGCACGACGCTGCTCAGTCGTGCAAAGGCATCCAGCGCCTCGCGCATCAGGTGGGCGACGTTTGTCATAGGGCCCGTCGGAATCAGGGTTATTTCGCCCGGCTCATGCGCCATGACTATGTCAGAGATGAATTGCACGGCAGGGCGTTCATCGAAGGTCATCTGTGTGGGCTGGGGGACGGGAGCGCCGCCGAGGCCATCATTGCCATGAACGTGGAGCGCGGCTTCAGGCTCGCGAATGAGTGGTTTGGCGGCACCTCGGGCAACCGGGATTTCAGTTCGACCGGCTGCCTCCAGCACACGCAGCACGTTATTCGCTGTGTTTTCCAAAGGGGCGTTGCCGGCGACAGCCGTGATGCCGAGGATCTCAAGTTCCGGGGAGCGGAGGGCAAGGAGGATGGCGAGGGAGTCATCAACACCCACGTCCATATCAAGGATTACTTTTGGCAACTCACTGCTCCTCGCGCGTCAGGCAGTGCATTAGTCTGTGGAGGAGTACCTGTTGTTTATGTGCTCTTCAAATTCCTCACGGAAGTAGCGGATTGCACTATTTAGGACACCGGGAGCAAGTTGGCCAAGGCCGCAGAGCGAGCCTTGCACCATAGCAGTGCCGACGTTCTGCATCTTGGCGATGTCGCCCTCCTGTCCATACCCCTCAGTCATGGTTGCCAGCAGGCGGGAGATGTGCGTCGCGCCCTTGCGGCACGGGAAACACTTGCCACACGATTCCGCATCAATGAACTCGGCGATGTTCTTGACGACATCCACGATGGAGGTGTCCTCATCAAGGACGAGGATCCCACCTGAGCCAAGCGGGCTGCCTTTGGCGGTCATTGCCTGGAATTCAGCGGGCATGTCCATTTCAGAGGCTGGCATGATACCGCCGAGCGGACCACCGCACTGGAGAGCCTTCACTCGCTTGCCGTTCCGTATGCCACCCGCGATGTTTTCGATAACGCCGGCCAAATTAATTCCTACGGGGATTTCTGCAATTCCCGGTTTATTTATATGGCCGGAAAGTGACAACATTGCGGTGCCGGAGGCGTTCTCTGTACCGACGGCGGCGAATTCCTCCGCGCCCATATCCAGCACGGTCGGCACGTAGGAAATCGTCTTGACATTGTTGATGGTGGTCGGTCGGCCAAAGATGCCGTAGGCGGCGGGGAACGGGGGGCGCGGGCGTGGCGCGCCGCGATGACCCTCAACGGATTCCATCAGGGCCGTTTCCTCACCGCAGATGTAGGCGTGGCCGGTGGCCTCAATCTCGACCTCATGGGAAAAGCCGGTGCCCATGATGTTGTCGCCGACCAGTCCGCGCTCTTCCATCTCATGCAAAGCACGGCGGAGTCGTTCAAGGGGCAGCCGGTACTCAGCACGAATATGGATATAGCTCTTGTTAGCGCCCATCGCGTATGAGGCAATTAGCACACCCTCGAGCAGGCGATGAGGATCGTTTTCGAAAATCGCGGCGTCCGTGAACGCGCCGGGGTCGCCTTCTTCGCCATTGATGGCAAGATAGCGATCGCCGGGGCCGGGCGGGCCCATGAAGCTCCACTTGACGCCGGCAGGAAAGAGCGCGCCGCCGCGGCCTCGCAGGCCAGATTCGCGCACCGTATCCACAACGTCTTGCGGCGACATTTCGTGGAGCGCCTTATCCAACGATTCCAGACCGCCACGGGCGACGTAGTGCATCAGGTTGCCGGGTTCAATGTGGCCGAAATTGGCCATCAAGAGTCGGAGTTGATCGCGCATCCACGGCTGTTCATTGAGGAGAGGAATATCTGCGCCGTCGATAGGTGAGTCGCCCTGCACTCCGAGCGCCAGATCCGGCCTCAGATTGCCGTTAACAAGCACATCGCGAATAAGGTCAGCAGCTTTGTCTACCGTTACATTGCCGTATGTGATGCGCGGCATGTTGGGAGGCGCGATGTGGACGACGGGATCGGCCCACGAGAAGCCAATGTCGCCGACTTCAAGCACACGGGCTTTGATGTTGAACGTATGGAGCGCGCGTCGGACGGCCTCAAGCGTTTCGCCCGCGCCGACGGTGAGGGCGGCGGCGGAAATGCCGACGCTAACGCGGGCAACGGACGGATCATCCCATTCCGCCCACGCGGCGTCCGCCTCTTGCTTGAGGGTAGTGTAGATATCAGATGGCATTTTTCCCTCACCCTAACCCTCTCCCTGAGGGAGAGGTGACATAAGGTTGGCTGCGAGTTTAGTGGCTCTTTCCGGTGTTTGTTGGCCTCGCCATTGCTGGTCGTAGGCTACGACGGGGGCCTGGTTGCAGAGGCGGGGGCAGGAAATGGTACGGACTTCGATGTCCGATTCAGCCACGGCATCACGAATGGCGCGTTCAATGGACCGCGCGCCAGTCACATGGCACGGTGCATCAATGCACACGTCGATGAAATGGTCGCTGCCCTGCCCGACGGAGAAATCGGAGTAGAAGGAGAGAACACCCCAAACCTCCGGCTGCGAGTAGCCAAGTATCTCGGCGGCATCATCAACGGTCGTTTCGGGGATGTAGTTGAGCTGGTATTGGACATCCAGCAGTGCCATGAGGAGCGCGCCCTTGTGGCCGACGTAGCCGGAGATGATGTCGCGCGCGCGTTGGCGGGCGTCCGGATTGGCGCCGTTTGACCGATTGGATGCCGTCATGTGGACAGAATAGCATTGGAGAATGAATGATGGGCGGGAGGAATTCCTATGCCGTCACGATATCAAACAGTTTTCACTATCTCCGGCCTCGGCAGGAACGGGCCTAACCTTCTGGACCACGTACGGAGCTATATCCGTGGCATTGTTCATGAGCAGTTCGGCATCCCATTGGTAGCCTGGACTGATGACGGTGTGTGGGAGAACGAAAATGGTGAACTTCGGATTGACTCAGACCGGCGCGACAGTTTCGCGTACTTCACTCTGACTTGGAGACGACCAGACGAATGGGAGATGCGATGGCGTCTCTCCACAAGAGGAGACGACGTTGAGGCTGAGGTTCAGGTGCTGGGGCCGGACAACGACATACGTACTGCGGGGGCACCGGCTCTCCTAGACGATGTTCTGCGTACATACCATTGCCGGATTCAGGGCGAGACACCGTATCCGGACGCTATCGCAGTTACCAATGAGAACACGGACTGGTATGCAGAGTCGCTGATACTGGGACAGGAGCGTCGAATTCCGGTGGTGGCGGTGTCCCAGCGCCACTCCCACACCTGTTCCCACTGCTACGCCGACACCGATACCTACTCCTAGCCCAGAAGACCTTTACTATACCCAGTTCCTTACCGTCAAAGGCGTCACTATCAAAGGAAATGACGCAATCGATCCAACGGCTTTTAGCTCAGCGGCAGATATGATTGGCCCTATGCTATCCGGCCGGTCAGACATTGCCGAGTGCATAGCTGAAGCAGGCATGGAAGTGGCAATCATCCCAAAGGATGAAAAAATCACTGTACTGCCAGAATATAGTTATCTGGGGGATCTGGAAACTCATGACGGAAGGTCGTTTGAATCCTTACGCGGCGTCAACACCACAATAGGAGGCCTCGCGTTAATGGCAACCGCAGAAGAACAACTGCTCGGACTTAAGATGGATCTCGTTCGATACATCGCGCATACCACAGTCCATGAATTCGCTCATGGCATTCAAAACCTCTGTTTCACGGCAGAGGATCACAGTGAATGGAACGCCTTTTATGATTCGGCTTTGCAAGACAACCTCTATCCGGAAACTTATCTAATGTCTAATACCAGAGAGTTCTTTGCAGTATTTAGCACGGCTTATTTTGAAGTGTACTCATGGGATAGCCTTAGTAATAGCCGCGATCAGATAGAGGACGACCATCCGGCTATCTTTGAGTTCCTGGATGAAGTTTACGGCGGGGCAGAACTCTCGCCGGAGTCAAAGCGTCTGACTCCACAATAAACGCCGACCGTATACGTCCACTAAACCCTACGCAATCCTGCGCGAGTCCAGCCACCACTCGGCCAGGATGTGGTGAATGCATGTACCGTGGTGCGAGAACAAGAAGGTGTCAGTCGTCGGCCATGTTGGGCGGCATCTGGACGTTGCGACATCGTAAGGAGATTGGGTGATGTGCCGGAGCATTAAGCGCTTGAGGGTCAGCGACGGGCCGGCGGCGTCCGAGGATGAGATTCGGGAGGCGGTGCTGCAGTTCGTGCGGAAGATCAGCGGTTATCGGGTTCCGTCACAACGAAACCGCGAGGCGTTTGATCTGGCCGTTCAGGACATTGCTCGGGTTTCCTCAGCACTCCTCGATTCCCTCACGCCAGCTTCTGCCTCAGCTGCGACTCGGTAGCCTTTCAGTCACGACTGTAGATTCCTCGGCTGCGCTCGGAATGACAGAGGGGTTCAGCCTTCGACTACGCTCAGGGTGAACGGGAGTGAGAGGTTCCCACTGCGGCTTCCATTAGGAAGACTCCGATGGCGATGAACCAGACGCCGATGAGCAGCTCGCCGAAGAAGAGGTTGTAGGCGCCGTAGGCGATCATCGCGGCTGCGCCGAGTTGGCCGACCAGGGCCGCTATCCTGATTCCTCGCTGCCTGTTGCTGGTTATCCCCCAGAGGATGGCGCTGAGGATTCGACCTCCATCCAAGGGGAAGAGTGGCAGGAGGTTGAAGAGGCCAATGATGATGTTGGCGATGGCGAGCCAGTTAAAGAGGAGGACAGGGAATATGGGGCCCATGGGGCATGGTCCGAAATTAATACGGACACGCTCACCGGTCGAACTCCCTAAGGCCGAAAAATATTCTTCTTCAGCTTCTCTGTGAAGTTCCGCACAGGTGGGGAGACCAAAGAAAGCGTCCAGGAGGAAAGCGACAACGCCAAGGGCGAGTCCGAGGGCAATGCTCACAAGCGGGCCTGCAATTGAGACGGCCAGATCCTTGCCCGGGCCGGTTTCGTCCTCGTCGATGTGTGAAACGCCGCCAAGAGCGAAAAGGGTGATACCGGACGTGCTGATTCCGAGTCGGCGTGCGACGAGGATGTGGGCGAATTCATGCAACAGGATCGAGGCGACGAGCCAGAGGGCAATGAGCGCGCTGAATCCGTAAGTCAGGGCGGGGGAGTCAAGGCCTGTAAGCGAAGTGCCGAGGGCAATGGTTATGAGGATGGGGGCGATGGGCCAGGTGTAGTTGACCCGTACCGGGGTGCCGAAAAGGGTGAATAGCTTTAGAGAGCGGGACATGAATCAAGAGGATTTGGTAGCGGGGGCAGGACTCGAACCTGCGACCTTTGGGTTATGAGCCCAACGAGCTGCCACTGCTCCACCCCGCGTTGTGATGAAACGTGAATCCAAGTATACGCGCCGCCATTGGTGGTGGCAAAGGATGGCCCCCGCCTTCGCGGGGGATTCGTGGCGCTAGCCCTTGGACAAGTTCATGGCGGGCGGGCGGGCGTACGGATTGGTAGGCGGTTGGCGCCGTAACAGTGAATAGATCAAGAGCGGTTTTCATTGTGTGCTGACCATTGCGGTCATCCATTGTGGGTGGAAACGAGGTAGTAGGCGGTTAAGCCCTCGGCCGATTAGTACCGCTAAGCTCCACACATTGCTGTGCTTCCACATGCGGCCTATCAAACTGGTAGTCTTCCAGTGGCCTTACCTCGTTAACCGAGTGGGAGGTCTAATCTTGGGAGGGGCTTCGTGCTTAGATGCTTTCAGCGCTTATCCCGTCCGGACATGGCTACCCAGCGGCGCCTCTGGCGAGACGACTGGCACACCAGCGGTCCGTCCTTCCCGGTCCTCTCGTACAAGGGAAAGCTTCCCTCAAACCTCCTACGCCCACGGCGGATAGAGACCGACCTGTCTCACGACGGTCTGAACCCAGCTCGCGTAACGCTTTAATCGGCGAACAGCCGAACCCTTGGGACCGCCTTCAGCCCCAGGATGCGTTGAGCCGACATCGAGGTGCCAAACCCTGCCGTCGATGTGAACTCTTGGGCAGGATCAGCCTGTTATCCCCGGGGTAGCTTTTATCCGATAAGCCACGGCCCTTCCACACGGTACCGTAGGATCACTTTGCCCGACTTTCGTCCCTGCTTGGCTTGTAGGCCTCACAGTCAAGCTCCCTTGTGCCAATGCGCTCCACGGGTGATTTCCATCCACCCTGAGGGAACCTTTGGACGCCTCCATTACCTTTTGGGAGGCGACTGCCCCAGTCAAACTGCCCGCCTGACACGGTCTCCCTGCTTGATCAGGGGTTAGCATCAAAACCAGAGAAGAGCGGTATTTCAAGGTTGACTCCATGCCGGCTGGCGCCGACACTTCACAGTCTCCCGCCTATCCTACACATCTCTGGCCCCAACACAATGCCAGGGTACAGTAAAGCTCCACGGGGTCTTTTTGTCCTGCCGCGGGTAACCCGCATCTTCACGGGT
>VXMO01000024.1 GCA_009841045.1 Dehalococcoidia bacterium | reverse complement strand
AATACATACATTATATAACAAAACTCACCTTCCATTTTTTATTTTTCTCAAATTTGTTTTGTGCCCCAAAAAACATCCGTGGGGCGCCCGCCGTAATCGGCGAGCCCCACTGAGTACTTGTTGTCTTGCCCCTTACGGCGCTCGACTGGGCCGCGCCATCTGCTCCTGCGCGACCTTGTCCTCCTCGATGAACCGGTCGTTCATGAACTGGAAGCCCGCGCGCATACCCTGCTCCGCGGTCACGCGGTTCACATCCTGCAGGCCGCGAGGCAGATCCTCCGGCGACGACGCGTAGGAGATGGACGTGTACATGGACGCGAACTCCATCGCCTCAAACAGGCCCTGCCGATCGTAGTAGTAATTGATGGCCTTCTTGTTCAGCCGTGTGGACGCGGGCGGCAGCTTGGAGATTGTGTTCGCCAACTGCCACACGCGCTCCTCGAGCTCGTCCGTCGGGACAACGTCGCTGACGAGACCGTGCCGCAGCGCATCATCCGCCGTGATCATGGAACCGGTGAACGCCATCAGCTTGGCCTTCTTCATGCCGACCAGCTCCGGCCACACCATCGGCATCATCATGCTGGCATAGCGCACGGGCGGATAGCCGAACAGCGCGTTGTCCGCGGCGATGGTGATGTCGCAATGGCAGGCCAACTGTCCGCCGCCGGCCAGCGTGAACGAATGCACTTGCGCGATAACGGGCTTCGGGTTGTTCCAGATGGCACGGCGATACATGTTCGCCGGGCCGTCCTCCAGCACAGAGTCGAGCGCCGGGCGAGGACCGCCCCGCCCCGTCGTCTGCACGTTCATGTCGTAGCCTGCCGAAAAACCGCGGCCCGCGCCCTTGATGACGATGCAGCGAACGTCATCGTCCGTCGCGCCCTCATCCAGCGCCTGCTCAAGCTCGGCGAGCAGTGGGCGGCTCAGCGCATTCAGCCGCTCCGGCCTGTTCAGCGTGATATACGCGACCTTGCCCTCCGCAGCGTCATGAGTCTCATAGATGATGTTCTCGTAATCGGCCATCGTTCTTCCCTCCCCGGATTCCCTTTGAACGGCTTCGGTGCCGCCTCTCTGCCTTGTCAGCCGTAGACGGCCACGACAGACAACGCGAGTGTGGACGCGACGCCGCGAACGTGTCAAGCATCGCCCACCTATACTCATACATAGACCACCATGCTCTTCTTTCTCATAGACCTTATTCGACAGGACCCCGGCGCCGCCCTGCGCGTCGCGCCATTCGTCATGACTGCGCTCGGCGCGGGGCTGCTCATCGCCCTCAGTGTTCACGAATTCGGACATGCGTGGGTTGCCAGCCGACTCGGAGACCAGACGGCACGAGAGATGGGACGCGTCACACTCAACCCCTTCAAGCACCTCGACCCGGCGGGAACGTTCGTGTTTCTTGTCGTTGGCTTCGGATGGGGCAAGCCGGTACCGGTGGATTCCTCCATGCTGCGTGGTGGGCGGCGCTCAATCGCTTACGTGAGTTTCGCGGGGCCGGGATCGAACTTCATCACCGCCGCCTTCTTCGGCATCCTGATGCGGCTTTACGATGTCACACCCACTACCGGCATCATCCTGCCCAATCCCGATCTCTCCATGGGCGCGTGGCTTGGCACCGCGCTCACTTACATCGTGGTCTACAACCTGTTGCTTGGCATTTTCAACCTGATTCCGCTCTCGCCGCTTGATGGTTCACAGGTCGCATTCGGCATCGCGCCGCGGGAAATCGCGCGGCAGATGCTCAGGTTCCAGCCGTACGCCCCCACCGTCCTCTTTGGAATAATTGGCATTGACCTTATCCTGAATGTAGGCATCCTGCGCAGCATCCTCATCCCGCCCGTCCAAATCATTGGGCGAGCATTGATTGGACAGGACCTGCTGTAGGAGCGCGATTCGCGGGAGGAGCGGTCATGGCAACGGAACGGCATCGCATAGCCATCATCGGGCTTGGACAGATCGGCGCGTCCATCGGCATGGACATGCGCGGATCATTCAAGGGCGTGGATATCATCGGCCATGATAAGGACCCCGAGACGGCCGGCCTGGCTCGCAGGCGCGGCGCGGTGGATGAGGTCGCCTACACCCTCCCGGGCGCCGTTGAGGACGCTGCCATCGTCATTGTCGCCGTTCCCGTCACCGCCGTCCGTGAGGTATTCACCGTCATCAGCCCCAACCTCTCCGATGGCGCGATTGTTACCGACACGGCCTCTACCAAGATGACCGTGCTCCAGTGGGCGGAGGAAATCCTGCCGCAGACCGTCGATTTCGTTGGCGGCCACCCCATGGCCGGCGTTGAGACACCGGGTATTGAGGGGGCCCAGTCCGGTATGTTCCAGGGCGCGACATGGGCAATCATCCCCCTCCCGCGCACCCAGTCCAAGTCCATCGACACCATCGTCAATCTCGTCAAGACACTCGGCGGCGAGCCGTATTTCGCGGATTCAGTCGAGCATGACAGCCTCGTTGCCGCCATCAGCCACCTGCCAATCGCGCTGTCCATCAACCTCATGCGCACCGCCGTTTCGTCGCCAAGTTGGCGCGAGATGGCGCGCATGGCCGCGGGCAGCTTCCGCGATGTCTCACGGCTTGCCTCCGGCTCGGTTGACATGCACCACTCCATCTTCGCCACCAACAAGGACTTCATCCTCCATTGGATCGATACCTACGTCGAGCAACTCCAGGAGATGCGCAAACTTGTGGACGAGGGCGGTGACTCCCTGCAAGAGGCATTGCAGGAGGCATACAACGCTCGCGACGCGTGGCTGCGCGGTCGTGTTGGCGAGACGGAGCAGGACCGACTCTACGACGAGGTCCCAACGGCAAGCGAGAGCGCCATTGGCGTGTTCGGCGGCGAACGTCTCGCCCGCATTGCCGGCCGATTCCGTCGCGGCCGTCGCTAAGCAGGACGACTAACTGTGGACACCGTCCGCCTTACACCCCCACGAACGCTTCAACTCGATATTGAGTCACCCGGCGACAAGTCCATCGGCCACCGTTCTCTTATCCTGAACGCCGCCGCCAAAGGCGAAGCCACCGTCACGCGATTCCCGCGCGGCGCGGACACCCTCGCCTCGCTCGCCATCGTCCGCGCTTTGGGAGTCCGCGTCACGGAGCTTGAGCGCGCCGCAGACGGCTACTCATCCACCCTCCGCGTTCGCTCCAACGGCGTGCAAGGCCTCAAAGAGCCTGATCGCATCCTCAACGCCCGCAACAGCGGGACCACCATGCGGCTCATGCTCGGCCTCCTTGCCGGCGCTCCCCTCACTGCCGTCATGAACGGCGACAGCTCCCTGCGCGGCAGGCCAATGGGGCGTGTCGTTGAACCGCTTCGCGCGATGGGAGCGCAGATCTGGGGCCGTAATGATGGTGCGCTTGCTCCCCTTACCGTCCATGGCTCTGCCCTCAACGGCTTCACGTATGAAATGCCCGTTGCCAGCGCCCAGCTCAAATCGTGTCTGCTCATCGCAGGCCTGTCCGCGTCAGGCAAAACGACCGTCATCGAACCTGCTCCGTCCCGCGACCACACCGAGCGCATGGTATTCGCCATGGGCGCGCGTATTCGCAGCGAGGGCAACACGATCGAAATCGAACGGTCCGAGATGACCGCCACGGATGTCATTGTACCCGGTGATATCAGTTCCGCCGCGCCCTGGCTCGTTGCGGGTCTCGTTCACCCGGACGCCCGAATCACAGTCCGCGCTGTTGGCATCAACCCAACCCGCACCGGCATACTGGATGTCCTCCGGGAGATGGGAGCGAATATGACCATCTCCAATGAGCAGGAAGTTGGCGGAGAGCCAATCGCAGACATCACCGTTGAGTCCAGTGACCTGCGTCCTGTCGAGGTGGGCGGAGCGATTATTCCGCGCCTGATCGACGAACTCCCCGTACTAACCGTCGCCGCCATGCACGCCAACGGTGTCAGCCGATTTCGAGACGCTGCGGAGCTCCGTGTCAAGGAAACCGACCGCATCGCCACCACGTCGGGAGAACTCGAAAAGATGGGCGCGCGGGTTGAGGAAATGCCGGACGGAATGGTAATCTACGGCGGTGAACGGCTTGGGGGGACGGTCGTTCGCAGCCACGGGGATCACCGCATTGTTATGACTTTGGCAGTTGCGGCTATGGCCGCCCGAGGCGAAACGGTTATCCAGGGGGCTGACGCGGTTCACGTTTCATATCCGGCGTTCTTTGAGCAGTTGGGCGCTGGCGCAACGTGATTCGCGCCTCCCCGCGACGAGGAAACGGGGGAGGCTGTGTTAGGTCCTGAGGTACTTCATATCGGCTTTGGCAATCACGTCATCATGAACCGTGTCATCGCGATAGTCTCACCGGGCTCCGCGCCCACACGCCGACTCATCCAGGAATCCCGCAGCCGCAATGCCGTCATCGACATGACCAATGGCCGCCGCACCAAGGCTGTGCTCATCACAGACAGCGGTCATGTCGTCCTCGCCCCCATCAACCCGGAGACCGTTGCCGGCCGCGTCTCTTCCAGCAAGGGCAACCGCGCGGACGGCGAATACGAAGACTGAGCGCGCAGTTGCATGTCATTCTGAGCGTAGCGAAGAACCTAAAGCCTCCGTCACGCGTGACGAACAGGAGATGATCGTCGTCCGGTCGGGCCCGTCCGCATCCGGCAAGGACGCCGTCGCTGATCGCATCCTGAGTGAGCACGCTGACCGTATTTCACCTGCAATCACCGCAACCACCCGCCCGCCGCGCCCGGGAGAGGTCGACGCCGTTCACTATCGCTTCCTGACGCCGGATGCGTTCGCAGAGCTGGAAGAATCCGGTCAACTGCTGGAATCCGCGATCGTATACGGCTATCGCTACGGCGTTCCGCGTGAATCCGTCCGCGCCGCGTTGGACAGAACGCCCATAGCCCTGGTCAAGACGGACGTGCAGGGAGCAGCCTCCATCAAGGCCCTGATTCCGCAGGCGCTGTTGCTCTTCATAACTGTTCCTGACTTTGCCACACTTGAGCGCCGGATGAGGACGCGTGGAGGCATGGATCAGGAGACGATGGAACGGCGGCTGCAAGAGGCGCGCAACGAGATCGAGCGGCGAGACGAGTTCGACTACGTTGTCGTGAATGAAGACGGCCGCCTTGACGAGGCTGTCACGGAGACGTGGGAAATCATTGAGCAGGAGGCCGCGCGGCCTGAAAGACGACCCGTCGGGCTCTAGCGGCGCGGGAACACCGGCCTACTCGTCGAAATCGTCGTCATCACCCTCATCGGGCGGCGGGGCGGCTGCCCCATCCGAGACTGTCGGCACGGTTGCAGCAGTACGACCTCTTCGGCGTTTCGATTGCAAAGGCACGGAAAGAATGGCCTCACGCAGATCTGCAATTCGAGCAGCGCCGCGAGCATCCCCAACCTCAACAACCACGGCGACAAAGCCCAGATCGCGAAGCTGCTCCATCTCTCCTGAGCCCCAGTCGATAGATGCCATTGTCAGCAGGGGCCCTGTCAAACGGCTGGCAGCTGCGGATACCTCGACGGCCTGCCCGACCGTGAGGTCCTTGCCCGCATCAGCCTCAATGACGCTTCCCTCAAAGGGCAGGCGTTCAAGGGCACGCAGGCGGCGCTCGTCCGTATCCGCAGGCACAATGCCGTAATAGCCGATTGAATCATCATTCAGCAGGCGCAGTGGTGTATCGCCTGCCAGGACGAACAGGAAATCACAGCCCGCCTCACGCAATGCCGTATGGGCTTTCTCGGTCAGCGCCTCGGTTCGCGCGCCCCACGGCGTTGAGCCAATGCCGGGCGGGGCCTTGGGTGTGGCCCCGGCGGGTACTAATATGAACTCCGCGCCGGCCTTAACGGCCGCCTCGACAGACTTCTGTGTCGGTTTCGCTATGGATGCAATAATCGCGAGGACAGGGATGCGTTCGCGGGAACCTGCGCTGAATCCGAGTGGGCGAACGGGGCCGGATGCCGCGCGTTCAAGTCGTTCGTGTAGTTTGCTCACCTCTGGATTATAGCCTCCATATTCTGAAAGTCCGTTTACGGTACTACCACGACAGTTGGCCGCGGGCCTTCAATTCCGAGGGCAGCAGCGCGGCATAGATGGCGTCGTGCGCGGGCGTGGGAACGTGGTGACGCTGCCCAAGACGGGGGATCACGCCAACCTGCGCCTCCAGTTCTGACGGTCTGTTTGACGCGATATCCCGCTGCATGGACGCCGTTCCGTCAACCGGCGAAGCATCAACGAGCCGCAGCCCGCTCTCCACAGCCCCTTCTCCCAGGTTCACGCCGGTAGTCGCTGCAGCGGCCACGATCTCCTCCATACAGCTAATCAACAACTGGCGCGACTCCGGTTGAGAGCGGAAGATGCCTATCGGCGCGCGTGTTACCGCACCTACTCCGCCCAGAGGCCCAACGAACAACAGCTTCTCCCACAGTGCAGCCATGATGTCAGGCCGAATCGAGGCGGAAACATTCGCATCAACAAGAGAGGAGCAAATCTGCTCAACGGGCGCTGAATCGCTGCCGTCAAGTTCTCCGATAGTGAGCGTGGGTGTGGGCCCCGTATGACGAACCAACCCGGGCTCCGGGACGGCAGTGAAGATGCGACACGTTCCACCAATGACGTGAGCAGCGGGCAGAGCGTTAGTCAGCTGTTCCGGCGCTTCGACGCCGTTCTGCAATGGAATGACCCTGGTTTCGGGGCCTATCAGCGGCTTGATGGCCTCCGCCCCCTCCGGCACCATCCACGTCTTGACGGCCACGAATACCACATCAACCTGCCCCACGTCCTCCGGGTCATTGGTCGCGGAGAACGCATCCGATGGCAGGTCTGCATCCCCTTCAGGACTCTCGATACGGAGTCCCCGCGTTTGCAGGGCTTCAAGATGAGGGCCGCGGGCAATCAAGGAAACGTCATGCTCACCCGTCTCGATCAGCCGTCCACCGAAATACGCGCCAACAGCCCCCGCGCCAAAGACGGCAACCCTCATCGCGCGTCCCTACGCTGTGCCGAATTGGCGGTCGCCGGCGTCGCCCAGACCCGGCACGATGAACCCATTCTCATTGAGCCGCTCATCCAGTCCCGCGATGTGGATGCGAACGTCCGGATGATCACGCTGCAACCGCTCAACGCCCTCCGGCGCGGCGATGAGGCCGATGTACCGAATGCGCTGCACGCCCCACTCCTTGAGCAGGTCGCAGGCGGCTGAGGCGGAGCCGCCCGTCGCCAACATGGGATCCATCAGCAAGCACGACTGCACGTCCGGCTCGACGGGCTTATTGGCGTAGTACTGCATCGGCTCCAGCGTGCGCTCATCACGACGCAGACCGATGTGCCAAACAACTGCGTCCGGCATCATCTCCCACAGACCCTCCACCATGCCAAGACCGGCCCTTAGCACCGGAACCAGACCGATGGAGCCGCGCAGACGCTGAGCAGGCATAGTGGCGAGGGGTGTTGTGACGCTTGTGGGTTCCGTTGCAAGGTCATTTGTCGCCTCATAAGCAAGCATCAGTGTGATTTCCTTCACAAGTTCCCGGAACTTGCGGGCGGGTGTTTCTACATCCCGTAACTGAGCCAGCTTGTCTTGAACAATGGGATGGGTCGATACGTGAACACCGGCTTTGGCGACAGTCTGGCTCATACGGATAGTGTAGCGCGTGACTCGACCACACCGCACCAATTGCGCGTGCGCCACCCTGCTAAACTCAGATAGAGGAGTGGTGAGCCAAAAGTGACATCAAGCCTGCCTGTCAATCTGCCCAGCGGCAAGAAGGGCCGCGTGCTTTCCGGCGCGCGGCCGACCGGTCGGTTGCATCTGGGAAACTACTTCGGGGCGCTGAAGAATTGGGTATCGCTCCAAGACGATTACGATTGCTTCTACTTCGTCGCGGATGTCCACGCTCTCACAACGGTCGAAGACACGGTCGGTCTCAAGAAGAACACCCGGGAGATGGTGCTGGACTGGCTGGCGGCAGGGCTCGATCCGGACCGCAGCACCCTGTTCATCCAATCGCGCGTCCCGGAGGTGTTGGAGCTTCACACATACCTGAGCATGGTGACGCCGATGGGGTCACTACAGCGCGTGCCAAGCTTCAAGGAGCAGTTCCGCGCCCGCGCTGACAGCATGAACTACGGCCTCGTGGGCTACCCCGTCTTGCAGACGGCAGATATCATCATTTACCTGGCGAACAAGGTTCCCGTAGGCGTGGACCAGGTCCCACATGTGGAACTCTCGCGGGAGATTGTCCGCAGATTCAACGGCCAATTCGGTGAGGTTTTTCCGGAGCCCGATGCGCTTCTCTCGGACACGCCCAGCATCAAGGGGACGGACGGCGACCAGAAGATGTCCAAGAGTCTTGATAATCACATCGAGCTGGCAGCCACGCCGGAGGAGACGGCACAGCGCGTGATGTCCATGGTGACCGATCCGCAGCGCGCCCGCCGAACCGACCCCGGCCGCCCCTGGATCTGCAACGTTTACGCGCTCCACCAGATCTTTTCTAGTGACGACTATACCAAGACGGTTTACGACCAATGCACCACTGCTGCCATTGGCTGCGTGGATGACAAGCGTGCTCTTGCAGACGCGATAAATGAGCATCTCGGACCGTTTCGGGAGCGTCGGGCAGAGCTCGCGACAAAGCCCAAGCTCGTCGAGGATGTGCTCGCAGCGGGTACAGAACGGGCGCGAGCCGTCGCCATCAGAACGATGGAAGAGGTGCGGGATCGCATCGGCTTCTTTTAGAGGCCGTTCACACTCGGCGGCTACATTATCCAGTCACTTTATTCATGGTTGACATGCGACCCATGACAACATCCCCGGACGGGCTTCCTCTTGCCGCCACCGGACGCACGGCACAATCCATGGCCCTGGAGGCGGCGCAGTACGCCGGCAAGATTCACCTCCGGCACTTTCGCGGTGACCATCTCGGTGCCAGGGAAAAGCGCCACGCCGATGTCGTGACGGACGTAGACGTCGCCATTGAGCAAGAATTACGGCAACTACTGATGAGAGAGTTTCCATTCGCGGGGTTTCTTGGCGAGGAGACCGGGGAAACTGAAGGCGACTCTGACTACACGTGGACGGTGGATCCAATCGACGGCACAGCCAATTTCGTTCGTGGTATCCCGCACTTCGCAACGACCATTGCACTACTCAAGAGCGGCGTCCCCGTGCTCGGAATCACGTATGACGCGATACGCAATGACACCTTCTACGCAGTCGCAGGACGGGGTCTGACACTGAACGGCCTTCTTATGAAGCCCAACTACGCCAGAAGCATCGGGGAGGCGAATCTGGGATTCGATATTGGGCCTGAAGAAGATCTGAACGTGCGGGCTTTTGGCATCATCCAGTCACTCCTTCCCATGTATCGCGTGCGTCTCATGGGGTCCGGGGCGCTGGGCTTCGCCTATGCCGCCGCCGGCCTAATTGACGTGTATTTTCACCTGGCGCTCAAACCGTGGGACGTAGCAGCAGGGTTGCTGTTTATCCGGGAAACCGCCGCGGACGCCGACTCAATCGACTTTGACGGCGCTCCGGCCACGCCGTGGAGCGGCAATTACCTCGTGGGCGCGCACGGCCTGCTAGAGCGTGTAAGGACCGCGTGATCTAGCAGCCCGTTCGATATCACGTCAAATTACTTACAGAAAAGCAATGGCGGGGGGGGGGAGGCTTGCCCCCCCCCCGATTTTTTACAAATGGGGGGCTGAATTAAAAGAAGCGTTGAAATAATTGAACAAATAAAAAGTTTATAAAAA